>NZ_JABFAZ010000041.1:28437-36919 GCF_017168505.1 Micrococcus sp. KRD077
CCCCTCCCCCGTCGCCCGACCGTGGTTGGCGGCCTCGGACGTCCCGGTCGCAGGCCCCGACGACGTCGAGCGCGTGGTCCTGCTGTCCCCGGAGGGCGAGGCCGTGGGCACGGAGGCCAAGGCCACGGTCCACCGCCGCACCGAGGACGGCGGCACGCCCCTGCACCTGGCCTTCTCCTGTCACGTGTACGACGAGGCCGACCGGTTCCTGCTCACCCGCCGGGCGCTGGGCAAGGCGGCGTTCCCCGGGGTGTGGACCAACGGGTTCTGCGGGCACCCCGGCCCCGGCGAGTCCCCCGCGGAGGCCGTGCTGCGCCGCGCCCCGCAGGAGCTGGGCGTGGAGGTGTCCGACGTCGTCGAGGTGCTCCCCGACTTCCGCTACCGGGCCGCAGACGCCTCCGGCATGGAGGAGCACGAGATCTGCCCGGTGTTCCGGGCCCGGATGCACGGCGACCCCGCCCCGGAGCGGGACGAGGTCGCGGAGTGGTGCTGGGTGGAGCCGGCCGATCTGGCCGCCGCCCTGGCCGCCGTCCCCCGGGCGTTCAGCCCGTGGCTCGTGGAGCAGTGGCAGCAGGGGGCGTTCGACCCGCGGTGAGCGGCCGGCGCGGCGACGCCGCGCGGGCCGTCAGCGGCCGTTGACGTCGTCGAGGTGGGCGGCGGTGGACTGCACGGCCTCGTCCTGCGCCGGCTCGGCGTCGCCCTGCTGGCCCTGCTGCTCCTCGGCCAGGCGGCGGACCTCTGCGATGTCGAGGCCCTTGACCTGGTCGAGCAGCTGCTCGAGCGCGGTGCCCGGCAGGGCGCCGGCCTGGGAGAACACGAGCACGCCGCCGCGGAAGGCCATGAGCGTGGGGATGGAGGTGATGCCGGCCATCGCCGCCAGCTGCTGCTGGTCCTCCGTGTCGACCTTGGCGAACACGACGTCCTCGTGCTTCTCGGAGGCGGCCTCGAACACGGGGGCGAACTGGCGGCACGGGCCGCACCAGCCGGCCCAGAAGTCCACGAGCACGGTGTCGTTCTCGGCGACGGTGGAGCCGAACTCCTCGAGGGTCAGGTCCTTGGTGGCCACGGTGGGTCCTTTCGTCAGCGGGGCCGACGCGCTCACGCCGGCGATCGTCCTGCCGACCACAACGGACACCCCGCCGCACCTATTCCGCCCCACCCCGCTTTCGTTCGGGAAACGGCGGCGTGTCCCGGCACTTTCGTTCGGGAAACGGGCGCCTTCCACGCACTGTCGTGGCCGAGACGGGAGCCGTCGTCGTCGCTTCCTAGACTGACCGCATGACCGCCACTACCGCCCTGCCCCTGCTCGTGCTCAACGGCCCCAACCTGAACCTGCTCGGCACCCGCGAGCCCGAGGTCTACGGCACGGCCACCCTCGACGACGTCCGCGCGCTCACCGAGGCCCGCGCGGCCGAGCACGGGCTGACCGTGGACTTCCGACAGTCCAACCACGAGGGCGAGCTCGTCGACTGGATCCAGGAGGCCCGCACCTCCCACGGGGGTGTCCTCATCAACCCGGCCGCGTACTCGCACACCTCCGTCGCGATCCGCGATGCCCTCGCCGCCGTCGACCGGCCGATCGCCGAGGTGCACATCTCCAACGTCCACCGGCGCGAGGCGTTCCGACACCACTCGCACGTCTCCGCCGTCGCCGACGTCGTGATCGCCGGGGCGGGCGTCCAGGGCTACGCCCTCGCCGTCGACTGGCTCGCCGCGGCTGTGCGCCGCTGAGCGCTGGTCAGGACCCGGCCGGTCGGGCCTAGGGTCGGTTCGACGAGCCGGTGGCCGCATCAGGGCGCCGGCACCCGACGACGAAGGAGTCACGCCATGGGCACCCAGGATCCCCGCACCCATCTGCTCGAGAAGCTCGCGAAGGTGCACGTCTGCATGCTGACCACCGCCGAGGCGGACGGCACGCTCGTCACCCGCCCGATGGGCCTGCAGCAGGCCGAGGACGGCGGCACGCTCTGGTTCATGACGCGCTCCACCTCCGACGTCGCCGCGGACGCCCCGCAGCGCCCGGTCAACGTCGCCGTCCAGGACAAGGACTTCTGGGCCTCCCTCGCGGGCCACGGTCAGCTCGTCCGCGACGACGCCCGCAAGAAGGAGTTCTGGAACTCCGCCACCGAGGCGTTCTTCGGTGAGGGCTCGAGCCCCGAGGATCCGCAGATCGTGCTCGTGCGCGTGGACGTGAACACCGCCCAGTTCTGGGAGTCCCCGGGCGCGGTGGCCACCGCCGTCGAGCTGGTGAAGGCCAAGGTCACCGGCGGCGAGGCCCACCCGGGCGACAGCGAGACCGTCCGCTTCTGACGGCGCCTCCCGACGCCGGCCTCGCGACTTGCCCGCGGACGGGCCGGTGAGCGCCGCGCGAGGGGCCTCGGCGGGTCAGTCGACGTCCTCGGCCGCCAGCTGGCCGCACGCGCCGTCGATCTCCTTGCCACGGGTGTCGCGCAGGGTGGTGGGGATGCCGGCGGCGTTGAGCCGGTCCACGAACTCGCGCGTCACGTCCTTCTCCGAGGCGGTCCAGATGGAGCCCGGCGTCGGGTTCAGCGGGATCGGGTTCACGTGCACCCAGCCCTTGCCCCGGGCGTTGAGCTTCTTGGCCAGCAGGTCGGCACGCCACGCGTGGTCGTTCATGTCCTTGATGAGCGCGTACTCGATGGACACCCGGCGGCCGGTGGCCACGAAGTAGTCGTACGCGGCGTCGATCGCCTCGTCCGCCTTCCAGCGCGAGTTCACGGGGATCAGCTCGTCGCGCAGCTCGTCGTCCGGCGCATGCAGGGACAGCGCGAACGTCAGCGGCACGCCCTCCTCGGCCAGCTTCCGGATGGCCGGCACCAGGCCGACGGTGGACAGCGTGATGTTCCGCGCGGACATGCCCAGGCCCTCGGGCGAGGGGTCCACCATGCGGTGCACGGCGGCCATCACGCGCTTGTAGTTGGCCAGGGGCTCACCCATGCCCATGAACACGACGTTGGTGACGCGGTCGGCGTCGTGCCCGCCGTCCTTGCGCTTGCCGCCCAGTCCGCCCTGGGCGATCACCTGGTTGGCCAGCACGATCTGCTCCACGATCTCCGCCGTGGACATGTTGCGGGTCAGCCCGGCCTGGCCCGTGGCGCAGAACGGGCAGTTCATCCCGCAGCCGGCCTGGCTGGACACGCACAGCGTCACGCGGCCGGGATACCGCATGAGCACGGACTCCACGAGCGCGCCGTCGAACAGCCGCCACAGGAACTTGATGGTGTCCCCGCGGTCGGTCTCCATGCGCCGGACCTCGGTGAGCAGCGGCGGGAAGAACGCCTCCGCGATCGCCTCCCGCTTGTCCTTGGGCAGGTCCGTCATCTGCTCCGGATCGGTGGTGTAGTGCTCGAAGTAGTGCACCGAGAGCTGCTTGGCGCGGAACGCCGGCAGCCCGATCTCCTTGGCCTTCTCCTGCCGTTCCTTCAGCGTGAGGTCGGCCAGGTGGGTGGGCGGCTGGGAGACGCGCGGCTGCTTGAACTGCAGCTGCGGTCGGCCGTCCGGGCCCATCGGCTGGGTCCAGCCCTCGGTCTTCGGCATCACCTGGGGGCGCTCGGCGGTGGCGGCCTCGCGGCGCTTGGGCGCGGAGAGCTGGTGGCCGACGCCGGCGCGGCGCATGCGCTCTCGGTCCTCGGCGAGCTGGCGCGCCTCGGACTCGTCGATCAGGCCGCGCTCGGGGCGGCCGAGGGCCGGCTTGCCGGCGCGGTCCCTCTGGCGGTTCGGGGTGGGCTTCGATCCGGGGCGGCGGGGCTGGTAGTCAGACATCGGCACCATTCTCCCAGACGGGGCGGACTTCG
Source organism: Micrococcus sp. KRD077 (assembly GCF_017168505.1). Taxonomy (NCBI): domain Bacteria; kingdom Bacillati; phylum Actinomycetota; class Actinomycetes; order Micrococcales; family Micrococcaceae; genus Micrococcus; species Micrococcus sp. KRD077. Next base: position 32,253 of record NZ_JABFAZ010000041.1, read on the forward strand.
CGGCGGGTCGCCTCCACATCGACGGCACCGCGCGGCTTTCGCGTCCGGGGCAGCCCCCGCAGGACCCAGCGGACGACGACGCCGCGCACCGTCGCCGGCAGCGGCCGGTACAGGGTGCGCGCCAGCCCCCAGAGGCGTGCCTCCCGGACGGAGTCCCGCCCAGTCCAGGACCAGCCGAGGCCGGCGCGCACGCGGCCTGGGAGGAGACCGGCGGTGACGAACCGGGCCAGGGGCATAGCCGCCCGCAGCGGCGCGGGGACGCCCTGGCCGGAGAACAGGTCGGCGGCGACCCGCCGCGCGTCGTCCGTGACCTCGAGCCGGGCCACCCGGTCGTCCCAGTAGTCCGCGAACGCCGCGCGGTCGACCGGCCAGGCGGAGGCGGGGACCTCGAGGCTCGTGGCGAGCGGAGCGTACCCGCGGTAGAGGCGGTCGGCGTCCTCGGCGTCGAGGGCGCCCCACATCCGGCGGCGCACCTGCTCCCCCATCGCATAGAGGGTGGCGGCCACCCAGAGCTGGGCGTCCGGGTCGGCGGCGTCGTAGGGGCGGCCTCCGGCGTCGACCCCGCGGACCGAGCCGTGCGCCGCCCGCACCCGGTCGACGACCGCGTCGCGCGCCGGCGCGGCCTCGGGGAGGGTGACCGCGTAGATGTAGGCGAGCGTGTGGCGGAGCCGGCGCATCGGGTCCTCGGTGAACCGGGAGTGGCCGGCGACGCCGGCCCCCACCGGCCGGTGCGCCACCTGGAGCAGGATCGCCGCACCGGCGCCGGCGAGGATCGCGGCCTCGCGGGCGAGGGCGGCCGCGGAGGTCGGGGCGGAGTGGCGGTCGGGGCGCATGGTCCCAGCCTCGCACCGGGTCGGGCGGAGGGGCAGGGGGCGAAGATGAACGGTGCTGTTCACCTTCTGTTCACCTTGCTGTCCACCTGCTGCTCGTGTCGCCTCGATCCGAAAACCGCATGATTGCGCTGATTTTGCGCCATCCAGGCATGTGTGGCGGAGTGCCTCAGGTCACGTTGGTGAACACGGAGTTGCACTCTGGGAGGAAATCTGTAAACTTGTTCACAAGCAGTTCACCTAGCGTTTACGGAACGCGAGGTCGGGACTCCACCGAACTCATCACCCGCGGCCCCGCCGCGACGATCCGCCGGACTCGTGGTCCGGCAACCGAAGGAGGTGCTCACCGTGAGCATCAACACGACCAGCCACCACCTGCCCACCGCCCCGAGCCCCCTCATGCAGCGCCACGTGCTCCAGCGCGTCGAGGAGACCCTCCTCCGCCGCTTCGAGGGCACCGTCACCGCCGAGACCGTCCGCTCGGTCGTCCGCGAGGTCGTCGCCGACCTCAAGCGCGGCGCCCGCATCACCACCTTCCTGCCGGCCCTCGCCGAGCGCGAGGCCACCCGCCGCCTCCAGGCCGCGACGCCGGCCCACGAGGCCATGGCCGTCGCCGCCTGATCCCCCATACCGACGCGACGACCCGTCGGCCCGCCCCGCGAGGGGCCGTGGCCGGCGGGTCTTCTCGCGTCCCAGACGCTTTCGTTCGGGAAACGGCGGGCCCCAGGACGCTTTCGTTCTGGAAACGGCGGGCCCCAGGACGCTTTCGTTCGGGAAACGGCGTTACTGCTCCTTGCTGATGAGGCCATCCGGCACCTCCGCTCCTGGGCGCCGTTCCATCGCCGCCCACGCGAATCCGGCGTGCGGCGCCATTTCCCGAACGAAAGCACCGCGACACGCCGCCATTTCCCGAACGAAAGCGCGACCGGCACGGGAGGCCTCAGTCCTCGGCGACGCCCAGCGCTCGGCGCATCGGCAGGAACTTGGCCCGGATCTCCGTGACCTCCTCCTCGGGCACCGCTCCCGGGACCATCCCGCCCCCGGCCTGCAGCCGCACCCCGCCGGGCACCTGCTGGCCGCAGCGCAGTGCCAGGGCGATCTCGCCGTCGCCGTCCTGATCCAGCCACCCGACCGGCCCGGCGTAGCGGCCGCGGTCCACGGGCTCGACCTCCGCGATCACCCGCACCGCGTCCGGCGTGGGGGTCCCGCCGACGGCCGCCGTCGGATGCAGCGCGGCCACCACGTCCAGCACGGTCCCCCGCCCATCCCGCAGCCGGCCGCGCACGGACGTGGCCAGGTGGTGCACGTTCGGCAGGGTCAGGACGGTGGGCGCGGGGTCGTCATCGGCGAGGTCGACGACGGGCGCCAGCGCGTCCAGCACCGACCGCGCGGCCCAGCGATGCTCCTCCGCCAGCCGCGGATCAGAGGCCAGCCGCTCCCGCAGCGCGGCGTCCTCCTCCTCGTCCGCGCCGCGCGGCATGGACCCCGCCAGCACCCGCGAGCCCACGAGCCCCGCGTGCCGCGTGGCGAGGACCTCGGGCGTGGCGCCCAGCAGCCCGCCGACGGCGAACACCCAGGTCTGCGGGTACTCGCGGCGCAGCTCCCCGATCGCCCGCCACAGGTCGGCGTCGTCCGCGGGGACGGTCATCGTGCGGCTGATCACGACCTTCGCCAGCTCCCCGCCCGAGTCGGCCATCCGCGTCAGCAGCTCGCGCACCCCGGCCGCGTAGCCGGCGTCGTCCCAGGCACGGTCGGCGACGCCGGCGGGCAGGGGCACCGCACCGTCGGCCAGCAGCCGGGCTCCGCGGTCCGCGGCGACGGCGGCTGCGAGCGCGTCCGCGTCCACGTGCTGGGCCACGTCCCGCACGCCGGACGGCGTGGCGCGGCGCAGATCCGCGGGGATGCGCAGGACCGCGGGCTCAGGCGAGTCGTCGGCGAAGGTCGAGGAGATCCAGCCCCGCAGCGGGGCCGTCGGGTCCGGTCGCCCGGCGACGGCGGTCTGCCACAGCGCGGAGAGTCGGCGGAGCCGGTCGGTGCCGTCCAGGAGCACGGTCCAGCCGCCCTCGCCCCGCCACGCGTCGTCCCCGTGCGCCCACAGCACCGCCCGGGCGAACGGGGGGACGGCGGCCTCGGGGGCCCCGGTCGCGGGGGCGCCGAGGTCCGGGAGCAGGGAGCGGACAGACATGGCCCCCATTCTCTCCCACCTCGGCGGACCCCCGCTCCGGGCCCGGGCGTCGGCCACCGCCCCGACGACGGCGGCGAGCAGCGTCGTCGGGCGCGGAGGGATCCCGTCAAGGCTTGCGCCGGCACACCCGACGTCGCAGGGTGGGGGCACCCGTTCACCTCGCGTTCAGCCGACCGCCTTCCCCGGAGGACTCGCACCATGACCCCCATCCCCCCGGACCCCCACGCCGATCACGCACCGGCGGTGGACGACATGCCGCTGGACACGACGGCCGCGCCGGACATCCCCGCCGCGGTGGACCCCGTGCCGCACGGGATGGCCGCGCACGTGCTCGAGCGCGAGGTCGGGCCGCTGATGGCGCGCTTCCCCGGCGTGGCCGACGAGGCGACGGTGCGTCAGCTCCTGTTCGACTCCTACGCCGAGCTCGCCGAGACGAGCCGCCACCCGGAGATGCTGCCGACCATCTCGGTGCAGCATGCCGCCTCGCGCCTGCGCGCCAGGGCGATCAACCAGGGCAGCATCGAGTCCCGCCACCCGCGTGTGCTGTTCGTCTGCCACGGCAACGCCGGCCGCTCGCAGATGGCCGCGGCCCTGCTCGAGAACCGCACCCACGGCGAGGTCAGGGCCCGCTCGGCCGGCACGGAGCCCGCCGGCGAGGTCATCTCCACCGCGTTCGAGGCGATGAACGAGATCGGCATCCCGCTGCACCACACGTACACCAAGGGCCTGGACCCGGACGTGCTCCGGGCCGCCGAGATCGTGGTGCTCTTCGACGGCGCGGATCCGTTCGAGATCCCCGAGGGCGCGCAGGTGCAGAAGTGGTCCGTGCCGTCGATCCGCGGCATGAGCCTCGAGCAGGTGCGCGGCGTGCGCGACGCCCTGGACCTGGAGGTCCGCGGCCTGATCGCCGATCTGGGCGAAGCCGCCACCCCGCTGCCGGAGGAGGGCACCCGCGTCGGCCGACCCCTTGACCCATACCCCCCTGGGGTATAGAACGGGGGTATGAGCACGGACAGCACGACGACGGCGCCCGCCGCCGCCTCGCCCCTTCCGTCCGCCGCGGCGGATGCCTGCGACGGCCACCGGCCCCCGCACGAGGTCCACCGGGACAAGGCGAAGCACCTGGCGCGACTGCGCCGCATCGAGGGGCAGGTGCGCGGCCTCCACCGCATGGTGGACGAGGACGTGTACTGCATCGACGTCCTCACGCAGGTCGCCGCCGTCACGAAGGCGCTGCAGTCCCTCAGCCTGAATCTCACCTCGGAGCACCTGCGTCACTGCGTGGCGGAGGCCGCGGTGCAGGCCGAGGCGGAAGGCCGCACCGAGCTCATCGACGAGAAGGTCGCCGAGGCGACGGCCGCCCTCGGCCGCCTGCTGCGCTGACCGGCGCCGTCGCCCACCCACCACCGCACGAGGAGCACGAGATGACCACCACCGACCTGAAGATCACCGGCATGACCTGCGGCCACTGCGCCGCCTCCGTCCGGGAGGAGCTCGGCGAGATCGCCGGCGTCTCCGCCGTGGACGTGGACCTGAACGCCGGGGGCGTGTCCACCGCCACCGTCACCTCCGAGGGCCCCCTCGACCCCGCCGCCGCGCGCGCCGCCGTCGAGGAGGCCGGCTACACGCTGGTGGAGGCCTGACCCCATGAC
>NZ_JABFAZ010000041.1:37019-63906 GCF_017168505.1 Micrococcus sp. KRD077
GTATAAGAGACAGCCATGACCCACCCCGCCTCCTCCACCCCGGCCGGCCCGCAGTCCGAGACCACCCGCCGCGTCGACCTGGACGTCACCGGCATGACCTGCGCCTCGTGCGTGGGCCGCGTCGAGCGCAAGCTGGGCAAGCTCGAGGGCGTCACGGCGTCCGTGAACCTGCCGCTCGAACAGGCGACCGTCACCGCGCCCGCCGGCGTGTCGGACGAGGAGCTCGTGGCCGCCGTCGAGAAGGCCGGGTACGGCGCCACCGTGCGCCGTCCCGCCCCGCCGGCCGGACACGCCGGACACGCCGGGCACGCGCACACCTCCGAGCACGGCGAGGAGCACGGCGAGGAGCACGGCGAGGAGCATGCCGCGGACCATGACGGCGTGGACCACCACGACCACATGGCCCACGGTCCGAGTGAGGACGTGCTCACACCGCGCCTGATCGGCGCGGCGGTGCTGACGGTGCCGCTCGTGCTGATCTCCATGGTCCCGGCGCTGCAGTTCCCGCACTGGGGCTGGGTCGCGTTCGCCCTGGCGGCGCCCGTGGCGCTGTGGGCGGCGTGGCCGTTCCACTCGGCGGCGTTCCGCGCGGCCCGGCACGGCTCGTCCACGATGGACACCCTCGTGTCCCTGGGCGTGCTCGTCTCCTTCTCCTTCTCGGCCGTGGAGCTGATCCTGGCGCCGGACATGACCGCCCACGTGGGCGGGACCATGGCGGAGATGGCCCACCACAGCCTGTACTTCGAGACGGCCGCGGTCATCACCACGTTCCTGCTGCTGGGCCGCTGGCTCGAGGCCCGCGCCAAGCGGGAGGCCGGCGCCGCGCTGCGGGCCCTCCTGGACCTGGGCGCGGCCCAGGCCACCCTCTACGACCCCGAGACCCACGACGAGCGCACGGTGCCCGCCGAGTCCCTCGCGCCGGGCGACGTCGTGCTGATCCGCCCCGGCGAGAAGGTGCCCACGGACGCCGAGGTGCTCGAGGGCACCTCGGCCGTGGACGCTTCCCTGCTCACCGGCGAGTCCGTGCCCGTGGAGGTCGGCCCCGGGGACGCCCTCACCGGCGCCACCCTGAACACCTCGGGCCGGCTCGTGGCCCGCGCGACGCGGGTCGGCTCGGACACGACGCTCGCCCAGATGGGGCGGCTCGTCTCCGAGGCGCAGACCGGCAAGGCGCGCGTGGCCCGGTTGGCCGACCGCATCTCCGCCGTGTTCGTGCCGATCGTGCTCGGGATCGCCGTGCTGACCTTCGCGGTGTGGATGATCGTGACCGGCGACCTGCCGTCCGCGCTGCGCGCCGGCGTGGCCGTGCTCGTGATCGCGTGCCCGTGCGCCCTCGGCCTGGCGACCCCGGTCGGCCTGCTGGCCGGCACCGGCCGCGCCGCGCAGCTGGGCATCCTCATCCGCGGCCCCGAGGTGCTCGAGGACTCGCGCACCGTGGACACGATCGTGCTGGACAAGACCGGCACCGTGACCGAGGGCCGCATGGCGCTGGCGGACGTGCTCGTCCTCGACCCCGCTTTCGTGGCCGAAACGGGCGCCTCCCGGAGCGCTTTCGTTGACGAAACGGCGCCGGACCAGGCCGCCGACGTCCTGCTGACCCTGGCGGCCGCCGTCGAGCGCGGGTCCGAGCACCCGATCGCCCGCGCGATCGTGGCCGGCGCCGAGGAGCGTGGCCTGACCGTGCCCGGCGTGGCGGACTTCGCCTCCACGGCCGGCGGCGGCGTGTCCGGGCTGGTCGCCCTCCCCCACGACGACGGCGCACCCGGCTCCGGCGCGCACGGCGCCGCCGGCCCGGATCCGGTCCGCGTGGCCGTCGGCCGCGGCTCCGTCCTCGAGACCGCCCTCGACGGCGGCATCCCCGCCGAGCACCGGGCCGCGTTCGAGGCCGCGGAGCAGGCCGGCGCCACGGCCGTGTGGGTCGCGGTCGGCGGCCGCGTGGCGGGCGTCCTGTCCGTCCGGGACACCGTGAAGGACACCTCCGCCGACGCGATCGCCCGCCTGCGGCAGATGGGCCTGCGCCCGCTGCTGGTGACCGGCGACAACGCCGCCGTCGCCGCCCAGGTGGCGGAGGCCGTCGGGATCCCGGCCGAGGACGTGGTGGCCGGCGTGCGCCCCGAGGACAAGGTGGACGTGGTGACGCGCCTGCAGTCCGAGGGCGCCGTGGTGGCCATGGTGGGCGACGGCGTCAACGACGCCCCGGCGCTCGCCGCGGCGGACATGGGCATCGCCATGGGCTCGGGGACGGACGTGGCCCGCGAGGCCGCGCAGATCACCGTGATGGGCGACGACCTGCACCAGGTGGTCCAGGCGCTCGACCTGAGCCGCCGCACCCTGGGGATCATCCGGATGAACCTGTTCTGGGCGTTCCTCTACAACGTGCTCGGCATCCCGGTCGCGGCCCTGGGCCTGCTCAACCCGATGATCGCCGGCGGCGCGATGGCGGCCTCGAGCGTGCTCGTGGTGCTGAACTCGCTGCGGCTCACCCGCTACGCGCGCTGAGCCGGGGCGGGGCCGAGCGCGGGCCGGGTCCACCCCGGCCCGGCCGGCCGGTCAGGGCAGGCATTCGCGGGAGTACTCGAGCCACTGCTCGAGCTCCCCGGACTCCTCCCAGAGCTGGTAGAGCTCGGAGCAGGAGGGCTCGCGGATGACCACGCCGATCAGCTCGCGCAGGGTCTCGACGTCCTCGTCCGAGAACTGGTCGATGAAGGCGGTGAGGTCCACCTCGTCCGTCTCCGCGTGCTCGAGCAGGGCCTCGAGGTCCGCGTGGTCCTCGTTCCGGGCGATCCGCACGAGCGCCCCGAGGGTGAGGAGTGCGGCGCCCTGGCTCGCGGTCAGGTGGCCCTCGTCCTCGTCGCGACGGAAGTTCCTGCGGAACTCGTCGAGGTCGAAGGTACCGTCGAGGACCTCGTCCACGATGTCCAGCGCGGTGTCGTTCTGGAAGACGTTTCTGCCCCATGCGCCCATGACCTGACCCTAGGGCATGTCTGACAATCGTTTTGACCATGCGATCACAGCATTCAGGACCACAGCGGCCCTGTAGATGATCGCGTACTTGTCATACCGGGTCGCCAGGCCCCGCCACTGCTTCAGGTGCGCGTACTGGCGCTCGATGACGTTGCGGCCCTTGTAGGCGGCCGCGTCGAGGCTGACGGGGCGCCCGCCGCGGGCACCGCGCCGTCTGCGGTGGCCCTGCTGGTCGGGCGCGGCCGGTCCGGGTCGGGAGCATCGGGGCGATCAACTCCCATTGGGCGTCGGAGAGCATCTGGAACCGGGACATGTCCCCAGGGTCTCAGCTGACTCGTGCATCTATTCTCAGACACGCCCTAGGCCCGGGGCGGGCCCCCGGCAAGAGTGCTGTGGTGTCCCGCCGAGGGGGTGCCGTCGCCTCCACTTCCGGTGTCCGCGGCGGTTCCTAGACTGGGCGGCATGAACACCGAGCCGACCCCCTCGTCCGCCACCCCCGAGACCGAGTCCGCCGCCGCGCCGTCGTCGTCCGGGCTGCCGCAGGCCGCCCCGCAGGCGGCGTGGCCCGAGCGCGTGGAGACCGGCGAGCACCAGGTGTCCTACCGGGCCACCGTGGCCGCGCCGGCGCACGAGCTGTGGGCGATGCTCGCGGACCCGCACCGCCATCACGAGGCGGACGGGTCCGGGACCGTGCGGCCGAAGGTGAGCGGGCCGCACCGGCTGGCCGTGGGCGACCGGTTCCGCGTGGCCATGCGGAAGTACGGGGTGCCGTACACGATGACGCTGACCGCCACCGCCGTGGACGAGGACGAGCTCGTGGAGTGGGCCCACCCGGGCGGACACCGGTGGCGCTGGGCGTTCCAGGACAACGGGGACGGCACCACCGAGGTCACCGAGACCTTCGACTACTCGTGGGCCCGGCCGGCCGTGCGCCGTGCGTACGAGCTGCTGCGGGTGCCGGCGGACAACGGGAGGGGCATCCAGTCGAGCCTCACGCGGTTGGCCGGCCGTCACCTCTGAACCGACCCCGTCTCCGTCCGCACTTTCGTTCGGGAAACGGCGGCGTGTCGGGCACTTTCGTTCGGGAAACGGTCGGCCCTCGCGCCGTTTCTCGAACGAAAACGCGCCGGGGACCGCCGTTTCCCGAACGAAAACGGGGGGTGCGGGGGTCAGACGGCGGACCAGTGGGTCGCGGCCGGCGGCTGCGCCAGGTGCGGGGTGACGAGCGCACGCCACGCGAGGAACGCGTCGGACTCGCGGAAGGCCACGGTGTGGTCCTCGAGCGTGCGCCAGCCGATCAGCAGCCGGTAGCGCGCCGGGTCCTCCACCTGCCGGGACAGTGCGAAGGACGTCGCGCCCCCGTCCCGGAACAGCGGCTCGGCCTCGGCGACGGCGGCCTCGAACGCCGCCTCCGCCCCCGCGGCCACGTGCAGCTCCACCGACTCGATGACCGGACCGGCCGTCGTCGCGCCCTGCCCGGCGCTCACGCGTGCACCCGCGGGCTCGTGGAGTGGCCGGTGAACCAGGCTGCGAGCTGGCCGTCCGCCTCGATGCCGACCTCGATCATGCGGTCGCGACCGAACTCCACCGACTGGCGGGCGGTCGCCACGAGGTGCGCGCCGAGCCTGGCGGGCGCCACGTAGGTGATCTCGGCGCGCCGGGTGACGGGGGCGGCGCCGAAGGTCGCCACGCAGTACGCCAGCGCCGAGTCCGCGAGGTGGAACAGGAAGCCGCCGTGGCAGATCTCGTGGGAGTTCACCATGTCCGCGGTGACGTCGCGGTGCAGCACCACGCGGCCCTCGGCCACCTCGCCGAGGGTGACGCCGTGCTCGCGCACCGCGGGGTCGTTCGCGTAGATCTCCTCGAGGCGGGCGAGGATCTCGTCCCGGCTCTGGCCGGACGAGCTCTGGGGGGTCTCAGTCATGGGCCCATTGTGTCGCAGGTCGCGCCGCCCCGCGCCTAGGGTGGCGGCGTGACGCAGACCACCTCCACCCCCGCGCGCCTCCGCGCCCGCGACGGCTTCGTGCTCGCGGCCCGCCACTTCGCCCCCACGACGGCGCCCCAGGCCCGGCCCGCCGGCGCGGTGGTGATCGCCCCCGCGACCGGGGTGAAGGCCACGTACTACCGGCGCTACGCCGAGTTCCTCGCCGGCCACGGGTTCCACGCGGTCACGTTCGACTACCGGGGTGTCGGGGAGTCCCGCGAGCCGTTCGCCGTGGCGCGGCGGGCGCGGTGGGCGGACTGGGGCGCCCTCGACGCGGACGCCGTGCTCGGCTGGGCCCGGACGCGCCTGCCCGGCCCCCTCCTGACGGTGGGCCACAGCTTCGGCGGGTTCGGCGTCGGGCTCGCGGACGAGGCGCGTCACGTGGCCCGGCACGTGGCCGTCGGCGGGCAGCACGCCCACTGGCGGGACTACCGGGCGCGGCCGGGGAGGGCGCGGATGTGGGCGCGCTGGCACGCGGCGATGCCGGCGATCACGCTGGCCCGCGGGCACTTCCCGGGGCGGCGGCTCGGCTGGCTCGAGGACCTGCCGCGCGGGGTCGCCCTGGACTGGGCGCGCAGTCGCCGCGACTTCACCGCGAGCGCCCGCACCACCGCCGGCCGGGACGAGCTGCGCCGTCGTCTGGCCGCGTTCACGGCGGACGCGCTGATCGTGGCGCCCGTGGACGACGACTTCGGCACCGACGCCGCCCTCGACCGCGCGGACGCCTACTCGCCGGGTCGGCAGACGGTGCGCTGGCGGGTGCGGCCGGAGGAGCTCGGTGTCGCGGAGATCGGGCACTTCGGACTGTTCCACGCTCGGTTCGCGCCGGCCTTCTGGCCGGCCACGCTGGAGTGGCTGCGCGACGGCGTCGCCCCGGCCGCGGCCCGCTGAGGCTCGCGCACCGGAATCGCTGCGGCCCGTCCCGTCCCCGCGACGACGACGGCGGCCGCCCCGGCCCGGATCTCCGGGCGGGACGACCGCCGTCGCACTGGTGCGTGTGATGTGTCGATACTACCCCGCGCCCAGCGGATGCCCAGGCGGCACGTCAGTCCTGCATCGCGTAGTCGATGACGACGCGGCCCTCGATCTTGCCGTGGCGCATCTCCTCGAACACGTCGTTGATCTCGGTGAGCGGGCGGGTGTGGAACGTCGGGTGGATCTTCCCGGCCGCGTAGAACTCGAGCGCCTCGACCATGTCCTGCCGGGTGCCCACGATCGAGCCGCGGATGGTCAGGCCCTTGAGGACGATGTCGAAGATCGGCGCGGGGAAGTCGCCCGGGGGCAGGCCGTTGAACACGATGGTGCCGCCGCGGCGGGTCATCGCGATGGCCTGGCCGAACGCCTGCGGGTGCACGGCCGTGACGAGCACGCCGTGGGCGCCGCCGATCTTCTCCTGGATCTCCACGGAGGGGTCCGCGACGTTCGCGTTCACGGTCAGCTCCGCGCCGTGCCGGGAGGCGAGCGCCAGCTTGTCGTCCGCGACGTCCACGGCCACCACGCGCATGCCCATCGCCACGGCGTACTGCACCGCGATGTGCCCCAGGCCGCCGATGCCGGAGATCACGACCCACTGCCCGGGCCGCACCTCGGTCTGCTTCAGCCCCTTGTACACCGTGACGCCGGCGCACAGGATCGGGCCGACCTCCATCGGGTCCGCGCCCTCGGGGATCACGGGCGCGTAGCGGGCGTCCACGAGCATGTACTCACCGAACGAGCCGTCCACGGAGTAGCCGCCGTTGACCTGCTCCTCGCACAGCGTCTCCCACCCGGTGCGGCAGTACTGGCAGTGGCCGCACGCTCGCCACAGCCACGCGTTGCCGACCATGTCCCCGACCTTGAGGTTCTCGACGTCGGGTCCGACCTCCTCGACGATGCCCACGCCCTCGTGGCCCGGGATGAACGGCGGGGTCGGCTTCACCGGCCAGTCGCCCTCCATCGCGTGCAGGTCCGTGTGGCAGACGCCCGAGGAGATGAGCTTCACGAGCGCTTGGTGCTGGCCGGGCGTCGGGCGCTCGACCTCCGTGACGTCGGCCTCTGTGCCGAACTGGGTGACGACGGCTGCCTTCATCGTGGTCATGGGGATCACCTTTCGTGGAGTGGGGAGGGGGGGTCGTGCGGTGCCGGCGTCGGCTCAGAAGAACCCGAGCTTGTCCTCGGAGTAGGAGACGAGCAGGTTCTTGGTCTGCTGGTAGTGGTCGAGCATCATCAGGTGGTTCTCGCGGCCGATGCCGGAGGACTTGTACCCGCCGAACGCGGCGTGGGCCGGGTAGGCGTGGTAGTTGTTCACCCACACGCGGCCGGCCTGGATCGCCCGGCCCGCGCGGTAGGCGGTGTTGCCGTTCCGGGACCACACGCCGGCGCCGAGCCCGTAGAGCGTGTCGTTGGCGATCCGCATGGCGTCGTCGAAGTCGGTGAACGTGGTCGTCGAGACCACCGGCCCGAAGATCTCCTCCTGGAAGATGCGCATCGAGTTGTCCCCGCGGAAGATCGTGGGCTGCACGTAGTAGCCGCCGGCCAGTTCGCCCTCCATCTCGGCGCGGGCGCCACCGATCAGCACCTCGGCGCCCTCCTGACGGCCGATGTCCAGGTAGGACGTGATCTTCTCGAGCTGGTCGTTGGAGGCCTGGGCGCCCATCATCATGTCCGTGTCGAGGGGGTTGCCGGTCACGATGCGCGAGGTCCGCTCCACGACGGCGTCGAGGAACTTCTCCGCGATCGACTCCTGCACGAGCGCCCGCGACGGGCACGTGCAGACCTCGCCCTGGTTCAGCGCGAACAGGGTGAAGCCCTCCTGCGCCTTGTCCCAGTAGGCGTCGTCGGCCGCCATGACGTCCTCGAAGAAGACGTTGGGCGACTTGCCGCCCAGCTCCAGGGTCACCGGGATGATGTTCTCCGAGGCGTACTGCATGATCAGCCGGCCCGTCGTCGTCTCACCCGTGAACGCGATCTTGCGGATGCGCGGCGACTGCGCGAGCGGCTTGCCGGCCTCGAGGCCGAAGCCGTTGACCACGTTGACGACGCCGGCCGGCAGCAGGTCCGCGATCAGCTCGATGAACACCATGATCGAGGCCGGCGTCTGCTCGGCGGGCTTGATCACGACGGCGTTGCCCGCGGCCAGCGCGGGCGCCAGCTTCCACACCCCCATCAGCAGCGGGAAGTTCCACGGGATGATCTGGCCGACCACGCCGAGCGGCTCGTGGAAGTGGTAGGCGACGGTGTCCTCGTCCACCTGGGACAGGCCGCCCTCCTGCGCGCGGATCGCGCCGGCGAAGTACCGGAAGTGGTCGATGGCCAGCGGCAGGTCCGCGTTGAGGGTCTCCCGGACGGCCTTGCCGTTGTCCCAGGTCTCCGCGACCGCCAGCATCTCGAGGTTCTCCTCCATGCGGTCCGCGATGCGGTGCAGCACGAGCGCACGCTCGGCCGCCGAGGTGGCGCCCCAGGCCGGGGCGGCCTTCCAGGCGGCGTCGAGGGCGACGTCGATGTCCTCGGCCGTGCCGCGGGCGACCTCGCAGAACACCTTGCCCGTCACGGGCGTGACGTTCTCGAAGTACTGGCCCTTGACCGGGGGTGTCCACTCTCCTCCGATGAAGTGCTCGTAGCGGGACTTGAACTCGACCTTGGCGCCCTCGGTGCCGGGGAATGCGTAGACGGTCATGGTGCTGGCTCCTTTGCCTGCGGTTGCCTCGGCGCCGGTGGCGCCCTGCCGTGGCTGTGACCCTAGTCACAAGGATGTTGCACGGAGGTTGCAGCCGGGCGCGGGTGAGGGGCGGGCCGGGTCAGGCCAGGTCCCGCTCGATCCGCTCGAGCGTGGCCACGGCGAGCGCCCGCCGCGGCGAGTCCGCCGGCAGCAGACGCAGGGCGGCGCCCCAGAGCTCGACGTCGTCGCGGGCCTCGGGGCGGCCCAGGTAGGCCCAGAGCTGTTCGACATCCGCGTCCTGGGCGACGGCCTCGCGCAGCGCCTCCCCCAGCTCCGCGCGGATCGAGGCGACACCGGGGGACGCCGACCGCGGCAGCACCGGCCCGGCCGCCGCGTGCAGCGCACGGTCCAGATCCCCGGCGCGCAGCGCCTCCCGCGCGCACAGCAGGTCCGCGTGCACCTCCCCCACGAGCCGGTACGGCCGGGACAGCAGTGCCACCGGCGCCCCCACGTCCCGCAGCGCCCGGCGGAGTCGATGCACCTCGGCGCGCAGCGAGATGGCGCGGGCGGGGGAATCGCCCGGCGCGGGCCGGGGCCCGGCGGTCTCCTCCGGATACAGCGCGACCTCGAGCTCGGCGCCGGTCAGGCCCGGGCCGTGCCACGCGAGGAGGGTGAGGATCTCGGCGTGCCGGCCGGTGAGCTCGACCCCGTCCAGCGTGGGCGGCAGGTGGCCGGTGACGCGCAACAGGCCCGCGGCGGCGTCGTGGCGGTGCGGCGCGGCGGCGGGGCTCGGCCCCGGCGAGGCGGACGGCGGAGCCGAGGGGCCCGGCGTCGGGGCGGTGCCGCGGGGACGGCCCCGGGACGGGGCGGGCAGGTCCCGCCAGGCGGCGTGCACGGCGTCCACGGTGGCCTGGAGCAGCGGCAGGGCGAGGTGGCTGACGGCGTCCTCCCCGCCCGTGAGGTCCAGGACCCCGACGAGCCGCCCGGTGGCCGGGTCCGTGAGCGGGACGGCCGAACAGCTCCACGGGTGCACGCGCGGGCTCAGGTGCTCGCCGCGGCTGACCTGCGTGGGGGCGCCGGTCGCGAGGACGATGCCGGGGGCGGAGGTGCCCATGGACGCCTCGGACCAGTCGGCGCCCGCCACGAAGCCCATGGTCTCGGCGTGGCGCACCGCGGTCCGGTCGCCCTCGACCCACAGCAGGTGGCCGCGCGCGTTGCCGATCGCGGCGAGCATCCCGGCCTCGGCCGCGGGGTGGATGAGCATGCGGCGGACCACCGGCAGGGCCACGGCGAGGCGCTGGTCTCGGCGGGCGGCGGCGAGGTCGTCGTCGGAGAGGGTGGCCGGGTCGGTCTGGCCGGGTACCGCGGGGGTGAGGGCGCCGAGGGAGCGCAGCCAGGACTCACGGACCTCTCGCCGCAGCCCCTGCAGGGCGGCGCGCAGGCCCTGGTCTGCGCCGGCCGGAGCGGTGGGCGACGACGGCGCGAGCGACAGGCGGACCGCGGCGAGGGACTCGTGGGCCCGGTCCACGGCGCGTCGGTAGGCGCCGGTGGCGAGGGTCGAGCTCATCCCGAGCCTGCCATCAACCGCGAGCGGATCAGGAACCGCTTGCCCTCGGGGGCCTCGACGGAGAAGCCGGAGCCGCGCCCGTCCACCACGTCCAGGGTGAGGTGGGTGTGCTTCCAGTATTCGAACTGGGCGGCGGACATCCAGAACGGGATCTCCACGGCGGCCTGGTCCCCCTCGGCCGGCAGCGCGAAGGTGCCCAGCAGGACGTCGGCGGCGCCGGTCGTGAAGTCGCCGGCGGGATAGCACATGGGCGCGGACCCGTCGCAGCAGCCGCCGGACTGGTGGAACATGAGCGGGCCATGGATCGGGAGGAGTCGGCGGATCAGCTCGAGCGCCGCGGACGTCATGGCGACGCGGGACAGGGTCTCGCCCGGCATCTCGGGGCGAGCCTCGAGCGCGGGCGCATGCTCCGCCGACGAGGACGGCACGGTCATTGCGGCCTCCTGGGGATGGGCGATCGTCGGTCCCCCCACCCTAGCCTGCAACGTGATCCACGTCACCCCACCTGGCGTCATGGGAGCGCCCCGGAGGGTGCACCGGGGGGCTGGGTCGCGCGCAGGGCCAGGTGCTTCGCCGCGAGCCAGACGTTTCGGCTGCAATCAGGGGCTGATCACGACCGAAACGTCTGGCTCACGGCGCGGGGGTGGCGCGGAGGTGGGGAAAGCGAGGTGGGGAAAGCACGAGGGCTGGGGCGGCGGGCGGCTCACGCGGCCACGCCCGGCGTCCCCCTCGTACACTCGGCACATGCTCCCGGACCCCAGCCCCACCGTCACCGTGGACGGCCTCCTGCTGCGCCCGCTGCGCGCCGCGGACGAGATCGCGGCGCGCGAGGCGGACGCCGAGCTGCATCGGGAGGGGTTCGACTTCCTGATGGCCGGCACCCGCTCCTTCCCCGCGATCCGCCGCGCGTTCGCCGCCGAGGCGCGCGGCGACGTCGAACCCGGCCGCGTGCCCGCCTCCTTCTACGTGGGCGTGGACGAGGCGGGCCATCTGGTGGGCCGGGTGTCCGTGAGGTGGGAGCTGAACGAGGCGCTGCGGCACGTCAACGGACACGTGGGCTATGCGGTGCGCCCCGCGTTCCGGCGGCGGGGCCACGCCGCGCGGCTGCTGCGCGGCGCCCTGACGCTGCTGGCCGCACGCGGGGTGCCCGCCGCCCTGCTCACGTGCGACGAGACGAACACCGCCTCCGTGGCCACGATCCGTGCGTGCGGGGGCGTGCTGCGGGACCGGGTCGAGGCGGACCTCGACGGTGCGCCCTTCCCCGTGCCCCAGCTGCGCTTCGACGTCCCCACGACGGCGGCCTGACCGGAGGGACGGCGGGGACCGCGCCGCCGGCCTCAGTAGGCCTTGACGCGCTGCTCCACGATCAGGTGGATGAGCGCGAACCGGCCCTCCTCCTGGACCGCCTTGAGCGCCGCGTCCACGGCCGCCGGCACGTCCGCGTCCCGCTCCACGCGCACCCCGAAGCCGCCGAACGCCTGGGCCATGGCGGCGAAGTCGGGGTTCTTCAGCTGGGTGCCGGAGACGCGCTCGGGGTACTCGCGCTCCTGATGGGTGCGGATGGTGCCGTACTCCTGGTTGTCCATGACGATCACGAGGGGCTTCGCGCCGTACTGCGCGGCGGTCGCCAGCTCCTGACCGTTCATGAGGAACTCGCCGTCGCCGGCGATGGTCACCACGGTGCGGTCCGGGAAGTTCAGGGACGCGGCCACGGCGCCCGGCACCGAGTAGCCCATGGAGC
Source organism: Micrococcus sp. KRD077 (assembly GCF_017168505.1). Classification (NCBI taxonomy): domain Bacteria; kingdom Bacillati; phylum Actinomycetota; class Actinomycetes; order Micrococcales; family Micrococcaceae; genus Micrococcus; species Micrococcus sp. KRD077. The sequence continues at coordinate 48,913 of NZ_JABFAZ010000041.1, forward strand.
CGTTGCGGGCCGAGATCATGGCGCGGTAGCCCTCGGTCGGGAAGTACCGGTGCGCCCAGTTGGTGTGCTCGCCCGCGCCGAGGGAGATCATCGAGTCCTTCGGCAGCTTCGGCACCAGGTTGGCCATGAGGGTGGCCATCTTCGCCTGACCCTCGGACGGCTCGGCCGGGGGCAGGGCCGCGAACTTCTCCTGCTCGCCGCGCATGCGGGAGGTCCACTCCTCCCACTCCGGCTTGACCTCGAGCTCCATGCGGACGAGGTCGCGGATGAACACGTCCGGCTTGGCCACGATCTGGTGGGACACGGGGCCGGAGCGGCCGCGCAGGGACGGGTCGATGGTGACCAGGAAGTTCTTCTTGTCCCAGTTCTGGCGGATGGTGAAGCCGTTGGTCACGACGTCGCCCGGCACGGTGCCGACGAACACGATGAGGTCGGTCTCCTCGAGCATGTCGTAGGTCGGCTTCGGGCGACCGTAGCCGATCGGGCCCACGTAGGACGGCGAGGAGAACGGCACGGTGCCCTCGGTGCGCCACTCGGCGGCGGCGGGGATCTTGTGCTCCTCCAGCCACGTCGTCAGGGTCTGCGCACCCTCGTCCGTCCAGTCGTTGCCACCGGTGATGAACAGCGGCTTGCGGGACTCCTTGAGCGCGGCGTGCAGGGACTTCCAGTCCTCCACGGTCATGCCGCCCGGGGCCACGGGGATCTGCGGGTGCAGGTGCGCGTCGATCTCCTGGCGGATCACATCCTCCGGCAGGCCGACGACGACGGGCCCGGGCCGGCCCGAGCTGGCGGCGAACATGGCCTCGGCCACGATCTCGGAGGCGCGCTCCGGGTGGTCCAGGACCATCACGCGCTTCGCACCGGTGCCGAACCAGGCGTGCGGGTCGAACTCCTGGAAGGCCTCGCGGTCGCGGTGCTCGAACGGGATCAGGCCGACGAACAGCACGAGCGCCGTCGAGTCCTGCCACGCGGTGTGCAGGCCGACGTGGGCGTTCGCGGCGCCCGGGCCGCGCGTCACCATGGCGACGCCGGGGACCACGTTCATCTTGCCGTCGGCCTCGGCCATGTACGTGGCGCCGCCCTCGTGGCGGCACACCACGTTCTCGATGCCCGAGTCGTACAGGCCGTCCAGGACGTCCAGGTAGGACTCGCCCGGCACGGAGTAGACGCGCTTCACGCCGTGGGACTCGAGGGTCTTGACGATGACGTGCCCGGCGGAGAGGCGACCGGTCGCCTGGGAGGTCTGGGACATGGAGGTCTCCTGTGCTGGTTCGGGGGCCCCTCCGGCCCCGTGGGTGCACCCCGCCGCGCAGACGGGGTCCGTGGGGGTCAGGGTACTGGACGGGACGGCGCCGGAGGCCACCCGATACGCGGCGTGAAGCCGGTGACGGGAGGGCGGACCCGCCGTACGCTTTCCCCATGCTCTCCGCGCCGACGCTCTCCCGCCTCGCCTCCCTGGCCGCGTTCCTGAACACCGCCCCCGGCCTGCGGGGCGGTCAGCCGGCCGACGAACGGTTCACCGCCGCCACGCAGCTGCCCTCCCTCGTCCCTGAGCTCCAGGAGGACGAGGTCCGCCTCCGCCTGGCCGCCGCCGCGGCCGTGCGTGGCCGCGAGCTCCGCGGCCGTCTGGCCGAGGTCTGGGCCCTCGCCGCCGGGGACGAGGCGGCCGCCGTGGAGCGCGTGAACGCCCTCCTCGCCGCGGCCGGCCCGCTGCGGCTGACGGCCGGGGGCGACGTCGTCGGGCTGGCCCCGGCGCAGGTCCCCGCCGACGCGGTGGAGCGGCTGGCCGCGATGGCCGCCCTCGCGCTGGCGGAGACCGCGATGGACGGCGAGCTGACCCGCCTGCGCGTGTGCGAGGGCGAGGACTGCGAGAACGCGCTCGTGGACGCCAGCCGGAACCGGTCCAAGCGGTTCTGCGACGAGGCCAACTGCGCCAACCGCACCCACGTGCGCTCCTACCGGGCACGGCTGGCCGAGGCGGCGGAGTCCGCCCCCGCGGCGGATCCGGCCGGGCCGGAGGAGGCGGAGGCGCCGGAGGCCGTCGTGGACTCCGAGGCCGCCGCCGACGAGCCCCGCCGGGAGACCAAGAAGGAGAAGAAGGAGCGCAGGAAGGCGGAGAAGAAGGCCCGCAAGAAGGCGGAGAAGAAGGCCGGCAAGAAGAAGTCGGACAAGAAGAAGGACTGACCCGGCCCCACCCGCCGGGGGACGGGGCGGCCTCGTGGTTCCGTCGGCCGACCGGACACCCCTAGCCTGCGAGGCATGAGCGAGCACACCCCCGCCCACTCCTACAACCACCACCGCCGGCACTCCTCGCTCGGCTACCTAACCCCAGCCGAGTACGCTCGGCAGTGCACCCATCAAATGGAAACCGACGACTCACAGAACGTCCGGACCGAATGAAGGGGGCGGCTCACGTGAGAGAACCTGGACAGATCGCAACGTCCGGTCGAGCCGGTCAGGCTCCCCGTCGCGAGACCCCTCGCGGCACCGCCTCCGGCGCGGCACCCTAACAATGTCAGTGGTCATCGGTAGCGTAGGACATGCCCCGAGAGCACAACTCAAAACGCGCCTCAGCGCGGAGGAGAACCAGCGCAGCATGACAACGTTCAGCACCAGGTGGTCGCACGGCCCCAGCAGCACAACGTGTAACCGTGACGCCCATCGCCAGGAGGTCGCCCGATGACCCCGTCGGTGCCGGACGAGACCCGAAACGCTCACGAAGAGTTGCTCGCCCAGCTCCGCGACCTGGTGCCCAGTGCCTTCCTCGATGGGGAACTTGATCGTAATGCGTTGCTCGGGGCGCTTGGCCTTGACGGCGAGGTCAAGCCTGCCTTCTCCTTCACCTGGCCCGGGATCGAGCGAGCACGCCAGGACGCGCGTGTCCCCACTACAGCAACGCTTGTGCCCGACGAGGACGCTTCCCTGCGCTGGCCGGATGCTCGTGATGTCCTGATCGAGGGCGACAACCTGCAGGTGCTCAAGCTCCTGAAGAACGGCTACTCGCGGGCCGTCAAGCTGATCTACATCGACCCGCCCTACAACACCGGCGACACGTTCACCTACAACGACGACTTCGCGGTGCCCGAGCGGCAGTACCTCGAGGAGACCGGTCAGGTTGATGACCAGGGCAACGCCACGACCAGCCGGATCGAGACCGGCGGGCGCAAGCATGCGCCGTGGCTGACCATGATGTTCCCGCGTCTGGCGCTCGCGCGTCACCTGCTGCGCCGCGACGGCGTGATCCTCGTTTCCATTGATGACAACGAGGTCCACCACCTGCGGCTGCTGCTCGATGCCGTATTTGGCGCAGAGAACTTCGTCGGCAACTTCATCTGGAATGGCGGCCGTAAGAACGATGCTCGTCAGATCTCCGTTGGACACGACTACGTGGTGGCCTACGCGCGTGACCACACCTATCTGCGCGAACAGGACGCGCGCTGGCGTGAGCGCAAGGCCGGTCTCGACGAGATTTACGGGAAGGTCAAAGAGCTACGCGCTGTTCACGGTACAGATTATGAGGCGGCAACGGCGGCGCTACAGGCCTGGTACAACTCACTGCCTGACGAAGCCCCCGCAAAAGCGCACAAGCACTATCGCGTGATTGATGCTCGAGGTGTCTACTTCGCGTCAGATCTAAGAAGCCCGAACCCGAGGCCCAATCTCGTCTACACATTCCGCGGTCACGAACCGCACGCGAATGGCTGGGCCTACGGACGGGAGAAGATGGAGGCGTTCGCCGATGACGATCGCATCGTCTATCCCAAGAAGGAGGGCGGGCGCCTCCAGCTCAAGTCCTACTTGCATGAGCATGAGGAGTGGGCACCCGCGTCCGTCTTCTATAAGGATCGCCGTGCCGCATCGAAGGCGCTAGACAAGCTCATGGGAACAACCGTGTTCGACTACCCGAAGGACACGGAAGTGCTCGCCCGCCTGTTCCACGCCATCACCGACGACGGCGACCTGATCCTTGACTTCTTCGCGGGATCCGGTTCGACGGGCCAGGCAGTGTGGGAGCAGAACCCGAAAGACGGCAAGACGCGGCACTGGATTCTGGTGCAGGTGCCCGAGAAGCCTGATGCGTCCGAGGAGTCGGGCAAGAACGCGCTGGCTGCCGGGTACGAGACGATCTTCGAGGTGACGGCGGAGCGACTGCGCCGTGCGGCGGCCTCCCTGCAACAGGAGACGCTCGATGCGCCACAGCTGGGCTTCCGGATCTTCCGCACGCGTCCGACGAACCTCGTCATCGACAAGCCGCTGTTCGCGCTTCCGGAGATGACCGGGCAGAGCTACCTGACGCAGGTGCTCGACCACACGGCGGGCGCTCCGGTGGTTGATGGTGCGAAGCCGCTCGACGTTGCGTGGGAGGTGGCGCTCAAGGCCACGGGAACGAGGCTCGATACGCGCGTGACGACGCATGAGGTGGACGGCGTGGTCGTCTACGAGTTCACGCCTGCCGTGGGCAATACGTCCACAGGACGTCTCCTGATCTCGCTCGATGCGTTCTCGCTGGCGACAGCGGATGCGCTGGGACTGAGCGACGACGACACCCTGATTCTTCGTGGTGACCAGGCCGAGGACTCGGTGACGCTGACATTGGCGCCGCGGTTGCAGTCAAAGCTGATTCTTCTGGAGCGGGTGCCTCGTGAAGTTTCGCTTTGACGATCAGCCGCACCAGTCGGCCGCCGTCTCCGCGGTGGTCGACCTGTTTGAGGGTGCCCTCGTGCCGCCGCGCGATGCGCTCGCTGGACAGGCGCCTGGCGCGGACGGGCACGCAGGCTTCACGCTGGAGCGCTCCGTCCTCGCGGACAACCTGACGATGATCACGGCTCGTGAGGCCGTTGATCCGCAGGCGCAGCTTGAGCTGCTTACGGAGACAGATCTCGAGGGCGCAGAGCGGGAGTTCCCGAACTTCTCGGTTGAGATGGAGACCGGTACGGGTAAGACATACGTCTACATCTCGACGGCGCTGCGCTTGGCGGAGCTGTATGGGCTGCGGAAGTTCGTCATCCTCGTCCACTCGATCGCGATTCGTGCGGGCGTGGTCAAGACGTTCGAGCAGACCGAGGAGCACTTCCGGCTGAAGTATCCCGGCGTCCCGTACACATGGGGTGTTTTGGGCGAGAACTCGGCGCTGAGCGACTTCACCGAGCCGTCGGGCACGGTGCAGTTCCTGGTGGCAGGCGTGCAGGCGCTCGATAAGCCGGAGAAGAACACGCTCTACGCGAGCGCTGAGCAGCCACAGCTGTGGGGAGACTCGCTCAGTGGTGTGCAGCAGATCGCGAAGGCTCGTCCGGTTGTCCTGATTGACGAGCCGCAGAACATGGCGACGCCGCTGCGCCGTCAGGCGATTGCCACACTGAATCCGCTGGTGGCGCTGCGCTACAGCGCAACGCACAAGGAGTCGTTCAACCTCGTGCACAGGCTCGGCCCGAAGCAGGCCGCCGAGGCTGGTCTGGTCAAGCGGGTATCGGTCAAGGGAATCGTCGCCGGCGAGGATGGCAAGCCGTACGTGCGCCTCGACAAGCTTCGGAGCGTCCGCAAGCGCCTGATGGCCGAGGCGGTCATCCACAAGGCCGGTGGCAAGCGGGTGCCGGTGGTGCTGCAGAACGGCACCGACCTGTTCGAGGAGTCCGGCAAACTGCCGCAGTATCGCGGGTTGGTGGTCGAGAGCATCGAACGTAAACCCGACCGGGTGATCTTCGAGAACAAGCTCGTCGTGCAGGCCGGGACTGAGACCGGCGTGGATTCCGAGGCTGTCTGGCGTGATCAGATCCGCCATACCATCCGAACGCACCTGGCTCGGCAGGGGCAGATCGACTCGATGAACCGTGGCATCAAGGTGCTGTCGCTATTCTTCGTCGAGCGTGTGGCTGACTACGCCGGTGACGAGGCGGTGCTGCCTGCGATGTTCGACGAGCTGTTCCGTGAGGAGTGGCTCCGGGCAGGCAATTCCGAGAGCGAGATGCCTGACCCTGCCGAGCTGCGGGTCGCCTACTTCCCGTCTACCAAAACGGGCATCCTGAAGGACACATCGGGGCGTGCATCGGACGCCGAGCTGGAGGCGCGGGCGTACCAGGAGATCATCGCGAACAAGGAGCTCATTCTCGACCGCGCCAACCCGCGCGCGTTCATCTTCTCCCACTCTGCGCTCAAGGAGGGCTGGGATAACCCGAACGTCTTCCAGGTCGGGTTCCTGCGTCACACGCGCTCCGAGCTGGAGCGTCGACAGCAGATCGGCCGTGGCCTGCGTCTGCCGGTGGACCAGAACGGTCACCGCGTGATGGACCCGGCGATCAACAGGCTGACGCTCATCGTCGACGAGTCCTTCACGGAGTTCCGCGACGGCTTGAATGCCGAATACATCGCCTCTGGTGGTGGCTCCGGCGAGGCCGGCCCCGAGGTCGACAACGCCGACAATGAGGTCGTCGTCCGCAGGCGCCCTGCCCTGTTCGAGAGCCCCGAGTTCGCTGAACTGTGGAAGCGTATTCGCTACAAGGCGCGCTACCGCGTCACCGTCGATCCGGACGCACTCCGCATCGTGCTCGCAGCATCGGAACACCTGGCCGACCTCGAGTTCATCGAGCGCCGCGCCAACGTCGTGCAGTCCGCTGATCTCGTCTACGACGACGAGGGGCATGTCGTCACTGCGGATTCTGCAGTGGCAGAGTCGCGCGGCGAGCGCATCGTTGCTGCAGGCCAGCGGCTGCCCGACGTCGTGCAGCTCATCGAGGATCAGTTGCAGTACGGCAAGTTCCCGCTCCAGCTCACCCGCCCGACCCTGGCTGGGATCGTGCGCGAGATCCTGAACTATCCCGACCGCGACTACGCCCGGCACGTCCTCGATGATCCTGACCGCTGGGCACGCATCGTGGCGAACGCCATCCGTATCGAGACCATCGAACAGATGGTGCGCGGTATCAGCTACGAACCCATCGACGAGACGGACTGGTGGGATGCCGAGGTCGTCTTCCTCGAAGTCGAATCCAAGAACCCGCCGCAGCCTCTGCCGGGCAACCCCGATCCGAAGAACGGCGTCATCGCCGCGCCTGAGGGCGGCGTGAACCTCTACGACCACGTCGACTACGACAGTCACGTCGAGCGTGCCTTCGCCGCACAGCTCGAGAACAACCGCGAGCACGTCAAGCTCTTCACCAAGCTGCCGCGCCGCTTCCGCGTGCGCACGCCTGTGGGGGAGTACTCGCCGGACTGGGCCATCGTCTACGACGAGAACGGCACGCAGCGGCTCTACCTCATCCGCGAGACTAAGGACACCCGCAATCTCGACGACCTCGACTGGGACGAGGCCATGCGCATCCGCTTTGCCGAGCACCACTTCGATGCTGCACCGATTGGGCCGGTCGATTACAACTACACGACCGACAAGGCAGGGCTGCTTATCGGCGGAGCCGCCGGTGGCGGAGATGGAGACGCGCTATGACCCCCTCCTATCCACTCTGGTCAGACGAACCAGCGACCGAGGATCTACTGGCGTTTCGTGCCGTGGCAGAGACCGCCGCGGACGCAATCTTTGACGATGGGCTGGACCCAGTTGCGATCGGCCTCTCTGGAGCCTGGGGCAGCGGCAAGACCAGCGTACTCGAGCTGATCAAGTCGGAGATCACGGAGCGATCTGAGGATATCGATCGCAAGGTGCTCGTTATCCCGACTCAGCCGTGGCTCTATGACCCCGCAATTGGGCCAAAGGAGAGCCTCATCGCTGAGGTGCTGGGTGCTCTCGGCAACGAGTTCAACGATGAGGACCCGGTCGGTAAGGCCGGCCTGGACGCGTTCAAGCGTCTCGTGCGCAAGGTGAACTGGTCGAAGGCCGTCAAAATGGCGGCCAAGACCGCTATCACGATGCAACTACCGAAGATTGACGATGTCTTCGGCCTGGTTAGCGATGAGCCCGAGAGCCTCGACAGTCAGAAGGGTATGGCTGCCTTCCGCGAAGAGTTTGAAACGCTGTTGGCGGACCCTGCTCTTGCCCATCTTTCGCGTGTCGTGGTGCTTGTTGACGATCTGGATCGTTGCCTGCCCGATACCGTGGTCGAGTCACTCGAAGCGATTCGTCTGTTCCTTTCGGCGAAGGGCATGTCCTTCGTGATCGCGGCTGATGAGGACCGCGTCGCCGAGGCGATCCGGCAAAAGCTCGGAACAGCAGCTCCGAAGGACGGGGATGAGGACCCGGCCAAGCTCTACCTGCACAAGATCGTCCAGACGACCATCCCGCTCCCCGCGCTCAGCCGGTTCGACACCGAGGCCTACCTCTTCCTGCTGCTCGCGAAGGCTGAGTTCCGTGATGATGAGACGGCCTATGCGGCGTTCGTCGCCAAGTGTGACGAACTGCGTATCGGCGGCGGCAGCCTGGACGATCTGGAGATCGAGGACGGCAGTTCGGTGGCGGAGCATCTCGTTACGGCCACCCGTCTCACGCCGATCCTCTACGAGAAGTTCCACGGCAACCCGCGACGGATCAAGCGGTTCCTGAACGATCTGAATGTGCGTCAGTCGGTCGCCCGGCGTCGTGGGTTCGAGTTGGAGCCCGATGAAGTCGCCAAGCTCATGGTGCTGGAGCGAATCCTCACTGACGACTTCGAGACTGTGCTCGGGTGGCTTGCATCGAATCAGCTACGCGACAAACTTGAGGCGCTCGACATTGCGGCCAATGGTCGCGTTGATGGGCGCGAGGGCGAAACGCCCGAACTCTCGGAGGACGACTCACCGAAGGCGGCGCGCGCGAAGAAGAGTGCCTCTGTACCGGAGCCCGAGTCTGAGTCCGCCCGCGACGACGACTTCAGCGACACGCTCCGGCGCTGGGCGAAGCTTCCGCCCGCACTCGAAGCCACCGCCATTTCGGGCTATCTCTTCCTGGCGGCATCGTTCGCCAAGATCGAGGTAATCGACACTGAGATGCCCGAGCGACTCCGTGATCTTGCTGTCGCCCTGACGTCGAGCCTGAAGCTCGACCGCGCAGGCGTTACCGACGAAACCCTGAAGCTACTGCCAGAGGGCGACGCCCAGATCCTGGTTAGCCACCTCGGACGCCGTACTCGTGACCAGCCTGCCTTGCAGAAGTTCACCGTTGAGAGCCTGCTCCGCCTCGCTGCTCAGCAGCCGGCCACACAGCCGAGCGTCGTGGCGGCGCTGAGGGGCCTTCCCGCTGCAAGCGTCGAGCCCGCGACGATCATCAAGTTGCGTCCACTTGATCAGACGGTCTATCGGCCGGTACTTGATGCTTGGCGGGCAGGCTCAGATGACCAGCAGCTCCAGCAATCCGCAGGCATCGTCGAGAAGGCATGGAGCGGCAATGGGAACTAGCGGCTCTTTCGGTGGCAGCGGTGGGAAGGACGCAGGCGATCTCCGCGACAACATCGCCGCATGGCTTGATGCAAGTGAGCCAGGCGGCGCCGATGGTTCCGACGCTGGAGGCGCGAACGGAGACGACGGGCAGACGGAGCCAACACGTCCAGGAACCCCTGGTCAGTCACCGAAGGTAGATCTCCGGCCCGCGCTTCGTGTGCTGCTCAATTCGCGCGGACGTGGCGGGAGAAGTGACGGCCCCGGCGGTGGTGGCGGTGGTGGTCCTAGATGTAGGAGGGCATGACGTTGTTGACTCGGGCCGGTGCCAACGAGGCCGGAGGAGCGTCTCCGCAGGAGGTATGAGGCCGATGGTAGTTGTAGTGGTTCACCCACACCGCCAGGGCCTCACGCCGAGCTTGCTCTGAGGTGTAGGGGCGGGCGTAGAGGACCTCATCGACCATCAGCCGGTTGTACCGTTCGACCTTCCCGTTATGGCGCGGGGTGTAGGGTCGGATCCGGTGATGCCGGCCCCCGAGCGAGACCACCTTCGCGGTGAAGTCCGCAGCCCGGTAGTTGTTCCCGTTGTCCGTGATCACCCGGTCCACGGTGATGCCGTGGGCGGCGAAGAACGCCCGCGCCCGGCAGTAGAAGCTCACGGTCGTGGCCGCCCGCTCGTCCTCCAACGCCTCGGTGTAGGCCAGGCGGGTGTACCCGTCGATCGCCGAGTGCAGGTAGGTGTAGCCGACCCGCCGGCCAGGCCCGCGCTTGGAAGCACGGCCTGCTTCACTTTCACGTCCGTGGGTGCGCCAGCCGCCCCCGTCTGGGATCTTCCCGATCTTCTTCACATCCAGGTGCACCATGTGCCCCGGCCCTCTCGCGGTGATCTTCTGGGGTCGTTGGCGCAGGTCTTCTCCGGCCGGGGTCAGGTCCCGTAGGCGGGAGATCCCGAGTCGGTGCAGCCACCTCCCCACGGTGCGCAGGCACAGCTGGTGGCCTTCGGAGGCGAGGTGGTGATGGATGCGCCGTGCGGACCACTTGCGCTCCCGCCGCAGGGCGTGGATCTGGGCGACCAGGACCGGATCGAGCTGGGCAGGTGAACGGTGCGGCCGGCTGGGCAGGTCCTGAAGGCCGGCTTCTCCCTGGGCGCGGTAGCGGGCGACCCAGGTGGCCACCGTGGGCCGGCTCACCCGGAACTCGGCGGCCACGTGCGCCTGCGGGATCCCGTCGTGCAGGTGGCGGTGGACCATCCTGAGACGGCCGGTGGGAGTCAGGGGTGCGTTAGCGTGAGTCATGAGCGGGTCTCTTCTGGCAGGTCGGTGGTGTAGGAACTTCCATCCTGCGGGAGAGGCCCACTCGTCTCATCTCAGCCCGGTACCCATGTCAAGAACCTCATGACCCACAACACCTAGAGGCGGAGGCGGTGGCCGCTCGTCAGGCGGCGCGACGCGGTCCGTTGGGCGGGTGTCGCGCGCGGCTGGGCGCGCCGGCCGGCTGGCGTTGGCCTACTCTTCGGGCAACAGCGAGGCCCTGCGTGAGGCAGGTCTCAACTACGAACAGCTACAAGCGCTCGGCGACCCTGTCGCGATTGGACTCAAGATCGTCGAGACGGCCTTTGAGTCCCAAGCCGATAGCACGCTGGCTGACGCCGAGGAACGCGACATCGTCTCCATTGTGGTCGAGTGGATCCTTGAGCAACCCGCGGATCATCCGCCGACGCCTGAAGAAGTCGTCAGGAAATCGATCGAAACGACGATCGCTGAGACCGCTCTGACCGAGGTGTCGTCGACGATCTACGCCAAGGACGCGAGCTTTGAGAAGCGGCGGAGCCTGGAACGGCAGATTCGTGACGTCGCGGCAGAGTACGCGGCCCAAGCGACGCTGAGCCCGGACGGCGCAACGGAGCAGCAGATGGCCCAGGCCATTGAGAATGGGATCCGTGACATCGGGGCGATCTTCGGAGTCGCGTCATGAGACGGCTACTGCTCACGCTCTCCGAAGCAACCGCAGACTTTGCCCAGCAGGCCAACGGCTTCGACGAGGTCTTCCTGTGGACTCGCAACGGTCGTACGACCTTCACCGGCGGTGTCGATCCGCACCTGGCTGGGCTTGGTGCCGTCAACCCGCGTAACGTCGACCTCGTCCGGATCGCGCTGGCAGTCCTTGCATCGGATCGCTCCATACTCCGCGAAGCGGGCGGCTCAAGCTGGAACGATCGAGATTTTCATCTCACTGTGGAGGTCGACGACCCCGCCGTGTGGACATCCCACGCCGAGCAGTTAGCCCAAACCGTCGGGTTCCTCTCCGGTGACTACTGGACATTCAGCTTCACGCAGGCGCCGGCCGCCGAGGAGACTGGCCTCCCGATCGACGAGCAGCACTACGACCGGACGGTGCTGCTGAGCGGCGGCGCGGATTCAGCCGCCGGGGCGCTGCTGACTGCGGTCGAACTGGGAAAGAACCAGTCCCAATCACTGGTATCGCACTACAGTTCAACCGCGATCTCGCCGGTACAGCAGCGCATCGTTGGTGCGATCGCCGACCTGGTGCCCGACTTTCGGCAGGTACATCACCAGTTCCATCTTCATCGAAGGTCGAAGCGCCTTGACGGGTCATCCTTTAGAAGCGAGACATCGACCCGCTCGCGCTCGCTGCTCTTCCTAGCGCTGGGGCTCGCCGTCGCTGAGCGCGCTGGATCGACACTCTGGATCGCCGAGAACGGGTTCGCCTCGCTGAACCCGCCACTCGGCCCCGACCGTCGTGGCAGCCTCTCGACTCACACGACCCATCCGCGCTTCCTGCGTGAGCTATCTGCACTGATGCTGAGCGTAGGCGGACATGGCCGTATCGAGAATCCCTTCGAGGCTCTCACCAAGGGCGAGATGTTCCGCCGGGTCGCGGATACTGTCGGCGTCGACGCTGCTTCGGCCTACCTCAGTAGCACCAACTCCTGCTCGCATACCGATGGGCGCTATAGCGGCGCGCCAGCCGGATCCTCCTGCGGGGTCTGCTTCGGCTGTCTCGTTCGCCGAGCAGCGTTCATCGCCTCTGATATTCCCGATGCGACCACCTACCTGGCAGACGACGCGAGCGGTAGGTACAGCGCGTTCGTGCATCAGAAGTCGATCGTTGAGCCGCTCCGTGACTTCGTAGACCGGGGCATCCGGCCACGCGACGTGATGGCGATGTCACTGCCGGAGGGATACACCGCGCAGGACGCGCTCGCGCTCTCCCGGCGGGGAGTTGAGGAACTGCGGGGGCTCTTCTGATGGCACCCCAACTTCCCCCGCTCGACCTGCATGCGCATATCAACCCGAAGACTCGCCCAGCCGACCTCGAGCGGCTCGGCGCGGTCGTGTTCGCGGCGACTCGATCGTTGGATGAGTACGAGTCTGTGAAGGGTCGCCGCGATCAGGTTACGATCTGGGGCGTGGGCTGCCATCCAGGCGTCGCGCAGGCGCAGCAGGATTTCGACGCAACGAGGTTTGGCTCGTTGCTCGCGTCGACCGCCTTCGTGAGTGAGATCGGGTTAGACGGGCGCTCAAAGGTGCCCATTGCGGATCAGGAGCAGGTATTCGCCTCGGTGCTTAGCGCGCTTCAGAGGACTCCCCGCGTCGCCTCTATCCACAGTTCAGGTGCGTCGGGCCGCGTCCTTGGCGCGCTGGAGCGCACGCCGATCAAGGGCGCTGTGCTCCACTGGTGGCGCGGCAACGAGGCCGAGACGTTGCGGGCGATCGAACTCGACTGCTGGTTCTCGATCAACGCCGCAGGAATGAAGTACCCGTCTGACGTCTCACTGATCCCGCTCGAGCGGATTCTTGCCGAGACCGACCATCCGTCCGGTGATCGCACATCCACTTCGCTGCGACAGCCGGGTTCCGTCGACGACGTCGAACAGGCGCTGGCGAGGATCTACAGCCTTGATGTCCAAGCTGTCCGCGGGCAGGTCTGGGCGAACCTGGTCCGCCTTGTGGGTGAGACGAACGTTGACGGCCTTCTCCCTGCCGCTGTTCGGCGGATGACCGCCTTCGCGCGTGCGAACGGAGCATCGCGATGAGGCCAGCCAAGGAGACCTCAGCAGTCAAGCTGCCGTTTGAGACCGGCGAGTACCTCATCACCTGGCAGGTGCCCGACCGTAGAGGTGGCCACCTGGCGATCCCGGGACTCCTGACCGTCGAGCAGGGGAAGTACCCAACCGGGATCCTGTACGGCGATCTGCCGATCGAGTGGGTGTCCGAAGAGGCGACAGGAGTCGCCTCGTTTCCGCAGCGCCACGCCTTCGACGTCCTCACGGGCCGGCTCTCAAGCGGGGCCTACGTGGCCCTGATGAACGGCGAACTCAGCTACAGCTTCCCAGGAAGCGGCCGAGCCGTGGGAGCCTTCGCAGCGCTGTCACTTGAGGCATTCAACACCTCGGAACATCGGAAGTATGCCTCTATCGAGCTCCAGATCGAGGGTCTGGAATCGGTCGCGGGGGTCGCACCAATCTCTCGGGTCAAAATGCCGATGAAGGCTGGCGACGAGCCAGTCTGGGAGGCCACCGTCGACAAGGACGCCAAGTTCACCTGGAGCGGCGGTGGCCAGTCGATGACTTTCAGCTACGACTACAGCGTGCGGGCGCTCGACGGCTACGAGTTCAGGATGGCCTTCGGCCCCGTCTTGCGCCTCACTTTGGACGAGCCATTGACGGTTGTCGATTGGTGGCTTGAGTGGGTGCGCCCTCTCCGCCAGCTCATCTCACTCCTGACGGGTGCTCCCCGTGAGCTTCGGTACCTTCTCGCGGTGGTCGATGAGGCCGCCCCGCGCTCGCACCGCGACCAGGTGTTCGGCTGGGACATCACCCACCTGCCCGTCAACTCAACCCGCGCTGCGGTTGAGGAGATTCGTTCGGCGGTCAACCTTGCGAACGACGGCCTGAGCCTGCTCGACCTGCTACATGCCTGGCAGCGACAGATCACGACTAGGCATCCCCTCTTTGAGACCTACGGTGCAATGGCAACGGCTACTGACCAACATCCCCGCTCAAGGTTCCTACTTCTGCTCCAAGCGCTGGAGGGGTCATACGGCTTTGAAAACCGCGCCAAGCATGAGGCGGACAAAGAGAAGTACAGCCTCAAGCGGGAGGGCGTACTCGCGCGTGCCCAGCAAGTTCTCGAGAAGGCCGACTTCACATTCATCAACAAGAACTTCCGTCGGGAGGCTCAGCAGGGCCTCGACTCGGCGCTCGCAGATCTGCTGAAGCGACTGCCGGACAAGGTCTCGGAGGAACTCACGAAGACCGAACTGATCAAGGCCGTTCGCAAGGAAGACACCGGTAAAGGAACGCTCCCGCTCCAGACTGCTCTCACAAGAGCCCGAAACACACTGTCGCACGGCTCAGGCTCATTCGAACCCCAGCACTTGGCGATCGTGGCTGACATCCTCGAACGGGCGGTGCGTTCTGAGGCCATCCGATTACTTGGTGCTCCGCTCGGCGCGCAGGAGCGTGCATCCAAGAAGGGGGATCGTTGAGTTCATGGTGGCGACTTCTTATCGCGCGATTCGACCCGCGGTTGGATTCGTATCCGCCATGGGCTGACCCCGTTTCGTAGGTCCAGTCGTTATGAGAGTCGTCCTGTTGCCCGCGGTCGCGGGCAGGGAGACTGGTCAGATCATGACGAACAGCAGGAAGCGTCACACCCCCGAGCAGGTCGTCCG
>NZ_JABFAZ010000041.1:64006-66186 GCF_017168505.1 Micrococcus sp. KRD077
CTAGGTGTAGGAGGGCATGACGTTGTTGACTCGGGTCGGTGCCAGTGAGGCCGGAGGAGCGTCTCCGCAGGAGGTATGAGGCCGATGGTAGTTGTAGTGGTTCACCCACACCGCCAGGGCCTCACGCCGAGCTTGCTCTGAGGAGTACGGGCGGGCGTAGAGGACCTCGTCCACCATCAGCCGGTTGTACCTCTCCACCTTCCCGTTATGGCGCGGGGTGTAGGGGCGGATCCGGTGGTGCCGGCCCCCGAGCGAGACCACCTTCGCGGTGAAGTCCACGGCCCGGTAGTTGTTTCCGTTGTCCGTGATCACCCGGTCCACGGTGATGCCGTGCGCGGCGAAGAACGCCCTCGCCCGGCAGTAGAAGCTCACGGTCGTGGCCGCCCGCTCGTCCTCCAACGCCTCGGTGTAGGCCAGCCGGGTGAACCCGTCGATCGCCGAGTGCAGATAGGTGTAGCCGACCCGCCGGCCAGGCCCGCGCTTGGAAGCACGGCCTGCTTCACTGTCACGTCCGTGAGCACGCCAGCCGCCCCCGTCTGGGATCTTCCCGATCTTCTTCACATCCAGGTGCACCATGTGCCCCGGCCCTCTCGCGGTGATCTTCTGGGGTCGTTGGCGCAGGTCTTCTCCGGCCGGGGTCAGGTCCCGTAGGCGGGAGATCCCGGCCCGGTGCAGCCACCGTCCCACGGTACGAAGACACACCCGGTGGCCCTCGGAGACGAGGTGGTGATGGATGCGCCGTGCGGACCACTTGCGCTCCCGCCGCAGGGCGTGGATCTGGGCGACCAAGACCGGATCGAGCTGGGCAGGTGAACGGTGCGGCCGGCTGGGCAGGTCCTGAAGGCCGGCTTCTCCCTGGGCGCGGTAGCGGGCCACCCAGGTGGCCACCGTGGGCCGGCTCACCCGGAACTCGGCTGCCACGTGTGCCTGCGGGATCCCGTCGTGCAGGTGGCGTTGGACCATCCTGAGACGGCCAGTGGGGGTCAGGGGTGCGTTAGCGTGAGTCATGAGCGGGTCTCTTCTGGCAGGTGGGTTGTTGAGGAACTTCCATCCTGCGGGAGAGGTCCGCTCGTCTCATCTCAGCCCGGCACCCATGTCAAGAACCTCATGCCCCACAACACTAGGTGTAAGAGGTCATGACGTTGTTGACTCGTGCCGGGGCCAACGAGGTTGGCGGGGCGTCCCCGCAGGAGGTATGAGGCCGATGGTAGTTGTAGTGGTTCACCCACACCTGCAGGGCCTCACGCCGAGCTTGCTCTGAGGAGTACGGGCGGGCGTAGAGGACCTCATCGACCATCAGCCGGTTGTACCGTTCGACCTTCCCGTTATGGCGCGGGGTGTAGGGGCGGATCCGGTGGTGCCGGCCCCCGAGCGAGACCACCTTCGCGGTGAAGTCCACGGCCCGGTAGTTGTTCCCGTTGTCCGTGATCACCCGGTCCACGGTGATGCCGTGGGCGGCGAAGAACGCCCTCGCCCGGCAGAAGAACCCGATCGTGGTCACCGCCTTCTCGTCCTCCAACGCTTCGGTGTAGGCCAGGCGGGTGTACCCGTCGATCGCCGAGTGCAGGTAGGTGTACCCGACCCGTCGGCCAGGCCCGCGTTTGGCCGCTCGCGCGTTCTCGGAGTCCCGTCCGTGAGCACGCCAGCCGCCCCCGTCAGGGATCTTCCCGATCTTCTTCACGTCCAGGTGCACCATGTGCCCCGGCCCTCTCGCGGTGATCTTCTGGGGTCGTTGGCGCAGGTCTTCTCCGGCCGGGGTCAGGTCCCGTAGGCGGGAGATCCCGAGTCGGTGCAGCCACCGTCCCACGGTACGAAGACACACCCGGTGGCCTTCAGAGACGAGGTGGTGATGGATGCGCCGTGCGGACCACTTGCGCTCCCGCCGCAGGGCGTGGATCTGGGCGACCAGGACCGGATCGAGCTGGGCAGGTGAACGGTGCGGCCGGCTGGGCAGGTCCTGAAGGCCGGCTTCTCCCTGGGCGCGGTAGCGGGCGACCCAGGTGGCCACCGTGGGCCGGCTCACCCGGAACTCGGCGGCCACGTGCGCTTGTGGGATCCCGTCGTGCAGGTGGCGGTGGACCATCCTGAGACGGCCAGTGGGGGTCAGGGGTGCGTTAGCGTGAGTCATGAGTGGGTCTTTTCGGGCAGGTGGGTTGTTGAGGAACTTCCATCCTGCGGGG
>NZ_JABFAZ010000041.1:66286-73237 GCF_017168505.1 Micrococcus sp. KRD077
GTTAGCGTGAGTCATGAGCGGGTCTCTTCTGGCAGGTGGGTTGTTGAGGAACTTCCATCCTGCGGGAGAGGTCCGCTCGTCTCATCTCAGCCCGGCACCCATGTCAAGAACCTCATGCCCCACAACATCTAGGAGCAGTGCGGCCGCGGCCCGGCCCGCGCGTCACCGCCCGGACGCGCTCACCCGACGCCGAGCCGCATCCAGTCGTCGCGCCGGGCCCGCCAGCCGAGGGTGAGCGCCCGCATCCCCATGTAGACCCCTGCGAAGCCGAGCCAGAGCAGGCCCAGCTGCACGCCGGCGTCGGGCACGGCGGCGTTCGGTCCGGGCCAGGCCGCGGTCCAGCCGAATCCGCCCGTGGCGAGCTGCGCGAGCACCCAGAGCGCCGGCGCGTAGACCACGAGGTTCACGAGGCCGGCGAGGGCGAGGTAGCGGGCGTCGCCGGCGCCGATCAGCACGCCGTCCAGCACGAACACGTACCCGGCCACCGGCTGCCCGGCGGCCAGCACCCACAGGCCCACGGTGGCGGCGGCCTGCACGGTCGGGTCCGTGGTGAACAGCCCCGGCAGCACCGGTGCCGCCAGGGCCAGCACGGCCCCGGTCACGACGCCGAAGCCCAGCCCCCAGCGCACCATCGTCCGGGTGAGGCGACGGGCCGCATCCGGCCGGGCGGCCCCGAGCTCGGCGCCGATCAGGGCCTGCGCGGCGATCGCGAGGGCGTCGAGGGCGAACGCCAGCGTGGAGAACAGCGTGAAGACGAGCTGGTGCGCGGCGAGGGTGAGGTCGCCCGCGCCGGCGGCGGCCATGACGGTGATGAGGATGGCCGCGCGCAGGCTCGCGGTGCGCAGCAGCAGCCACGAGCCCACCTGGGCCGTGGCGCGCATGCCCGACGCACGGGGCGCCCACACCGTGCCCGAGCGGCGGAAGCGCGGGGCCAGCACGAACAGGTATGTCACGAGCATCGCCCACTGCACCACGGACGTACCGACGGCCGAGCCAGCTACGCCCCAGCCCAGCCCGTACACCAGGGCCACGTTCAGCCCGATGTTCGCGCCGAAGCCCACACCCGCCACCACGAGCGGCGTCACGGTGTCCTGGAGGCCGCGGAGCACCCCGGTGGCCGCGAGCACGGCCAGCAGGGCCGGCAGCCCCGGCATGGACCAGCGCAGGTAGGCGACGGCGTGGGCCTGCACCTCGCCCGTCGCGCCGAGGGCCGCCGTCAGCGCGGGGGCCGCGAGCCAGCCGAGGACGGCCAGCACCGCGCCGAGCAGCAGGCCCAGCCAGATGCCGTCGCGGCCGCGGTCCATCGCGGCGGCCGGGTTCCCCGCCCCGATCAGCCGGGCCACCGCCGGGGTGGTGGCGTAGGCCAGGAAGATCATGAGGCCGGTGAGCGTGTGCAGGATGGTGGTGCCGATCCCGACGCCGGCCAGCTGGGCCGTGCCCAGGTGCCCGATGATCGCGGTGTCGGCCAGCAGGAACAGCGGCTCCGCGATGAGCGCGCCGAACGCGGGGACCGCGAGCGCGAGGATGCGCCGCGTGAGGGCGCGCGCGTCCTGCGGGGCGGGCGCCGCCGTCGAGCCGGAGGGTCCTGCCATCTCAGCCCAGCAGGGCCAGCAGCGGGGCCAGCGCCGTGGTCGGGGCAGTGGGGCCGGGCAGCGTGTCCGGCAGCAGGGGGGCCACGAGGTAGAGCATCGCGATGGCGATGCCGTTGTTCACCATGTGCAGCAGCACCGCGTACCCGAACGAGCGGCCCATCAGGATGTAGGACACCGTGATCGCCACCGCGAGGGTCAGGTACGGGACGGTCTCCACGAGCCGGAAGTCGCCGCCGGTGCCGAGGAAGTGCAGGAGTGTGAACGCGAGCACGGAGACCACGGCGCACACCCACACGTTGATCCAGCGGGAGAGCTTGCCGATCAGCAGGTGGCGGAACAGGTACTCCTCCACGAGCGGGGCGGCCACCACGGTCATGAGGATCATGAGCACGGGCGGGGCCTGCGTGGTCATCTCCTCGAGCGCGGCCTGGTTGGCGCTGGTCTGCGCCTCCCCGATGAGGCTCAGCACGATCACGTTCACGACGATGCACGCCAGCCACGTGGCGGGCAGCAGCAACAGCTTCCACCACGTCCCCGTGCGGAACACCCGCAGCGACGTCACGAGCGGGCGCCAGGCCACGGCCAGCACGAGCACCACGAGGATCGCGTAGCTGACGATGTTCACCGTGAACCCGTCGCGGACCAGGTCGAACGCCTCGAGGTCACCGGGGACCAGGCCGAGCGACACCGCCAGCCACAGCCCCAGCCCGAGCACCATGAGCGCCACGTACACGAGCACCACGACGGCGTCGCCCCAGTGGAACCGACCCGGGGTCCAGTCCGGCGCGGGGCGGGCCGCGGGCCGGCGGCCGGGCCAGCCGGCGGGGACGCCACCGGGGGCGCCGGGGTGCCCGTGCAGGCTCGGGGCGACGGCGGCGCGGCGGGCGGACGGCCGGCCCGACGGCGGCCAGCCGGCGGGCGGACCGGCCGGCGGGCCAGAGGGAGGAACGCTCATGGCGGCCACGCTACCAACGGGGGCGGACGCGCCAGGCCGCGGGCGCCGTCGTCGGGAGCGGCTCCGTGGCCCACGCCACGCCCGCGCGCCCGCGACACGCGCGCGGTGGCGGCGGGCCGAACGCCTCGTCTACGGTGCTCCCCATGGCCTTGTTCTCCCAGCCGGTGTTCATCAACCTCCCGACGACGGACACCGAGCGGATCCGTGAGTTCTGGACGACCCTGGGCGCCACCGCAATGGACGACTACTCGGACGAGCACTCGGTGTGCATCGAGCTCACCGAGTCGACGTACGCGATGTACCTCAGCCCCGGCTACTACACCGACTTCATCGGCAACCGTGAGATCGCCGACTGCCTCACCACCAACTCCGCCCTCATGGCGCTGACCGTCGGCGACGCCGCGGCGGTGGACGCCCTGGCGGACCGGGCGATCGAGCTCGGCGCCGCCGAGGTGCCCCTGCCCGAGGACCTGCGCGAGGAGATGGCCGACTCCGGCATGCACTCCCGCGAGATCGTCGACCCGGACGGGCACCAGTGGGAGTTCGTCACCGCCTGAGCCCGCCGGCTCAGGCGCCGAGTCGCCCGGTGAGGCGCGCGTGCATCGCCGCGGAGGCCTCGTTCAGCCCCGTCACCTCGGCGTGGATCCCGTGCCGGGCGTACTTGGTCAGCACCGAGTCGAGCGCGGCCACAGTGGAGGCGTCCCACACGTGCGCGGCACTCATGTCGATCACGACGCGCGGCGGGTCGAGGGCGTACTCGAACTGCGAGTAGAGGTCGTTCGAGGACGCGAAGAACAGGGCGCCGTGCACGCGATACGTGACGGCGTCGCCGTCGTCGTGGACCTCGCGGACCACCGTGACCAGACGCGAGACGCGCTGAGCGAAGAGCACCAGCGCAGCGAGCACGCCCACACCCACGCCGATCGCGAGGTTGTGAGTGAGCACCGTGGCCGCCACGGTCACGACCATGACGGCGGTCTCCGAGCGCGGCATCGCGCGCAGGGTGGCGGGGCGCACCGAATGCCAATCGAAGGTGGCGGCGGCCACGAACATCATCACGCCCACGAGCGCGGCCATGGGGATCTGCGCCACGAAGCCGCCGAAGGCCACCACGAGCACCAGCAGGAACACGCCCGCGAGGAACGTGGAGATCCGGGTGCGGGCGCCGTTCGCCTTGACGTTCATCATGGTCTGCCCCACCACGGCGCAGCCGCCCATGCCGCCGAACAACCCCGAGACCACGTTCGCGACACCCTGCCCCCAGGACTCGCGCGTCTTGTCCGAGCGGGTGTCGGTGATGTCGTCCACGAGCTTCGCGGTGAGCAGGGACTCGAGCAACCCCACGAACGCGATGCCGACGCTGAACGGCAGGATCAACCGGAGGGTCTCCCACGTCAGCGGGACGTCCGGCAGGCCGAGCACGGGCAGCGCATCCGGCAGCGCGCCCCGGTCCCCCACGCGCGGCACGGCCAGGCCGGCGGCCATCACCAGGGCGGTGACCACGACGACGGCCACGAGCGTCGCCGGCACCGCCGTGGTGAGCCGCGGCAACAGCACCACGATCGCCAGGGCCAACGCCGTGAGCGGGTACACGAGCCACGGGACGCCGATCAGCTCGGGCAGCTGCGAGGTGAACACGAGGATGGCCAACGCGTTGACGAACCCCACCATCACCGAGCGCGGGACGAACCGCATGAGCCGGGCCACACCGAACACGCCGAGCAGGATCTGGATGACGCCGCCGAGGATGATCGCGGCAAGCAGGTGCCCCACCCCGTACGCGTGGGACAGCGGTGCGACGACCAGCGCCACCGCCCCCGTGGCCGCGGAGATCATGGCGGGCCGGCCGCCCACGATCGCGGTGGTGACGGCCATGGTGAAGGACGCGAACAGCCCGACGCGCGGATCCACGCCCGCGATGATCGAGAACGCGATGGCCTCCGGGATCAGGGCGAGCGCCACCACGACCGCGGCCAACACCTCGGTGCCCAGCAGCCGAGGGCTGCGCAGGGTGCGCAGGACGGACTGCCGCTGGAGCGGCGTGAGGGCAGGCGGGGGCGCGGCGGGTAAGGCGGGCATGCTCCCGAGGGTAGCGGTGCGCGGGCGGGGTGCCCGCCGGTGAGCCCCGCGTCCCTCGGACCCGCCCACCGCAAGGTCGGCGTCGTGGGGGCCGGCGGCGTCGGCACGGCGATCTGCTATGCGGCGCTGATCCGCGGCGTCGCCCGCGAGGTCGCCCTGTACGACATCGACGAGCCCAAGGTCCGCGCCGAGGTCCTCGACCTGGCCCACGGCACCCCGTTCACCTCCGCGTCGGCGATGACCGGCGGCGCGGACCCGGACGTCCTGGCCGGCTGCGAGGTCGTGGTGATCACGGCCGGCGCCAAGCAGAAGCCGGGGCAGACCCGCCTCGACCTCGGCGCGCACAACGTGGAGATCCTGCGCGGCCTGCTGCCCCAGGTGCAGGCGCACGCGCCGGAGGCGCTGATCGTGCTCGTCACCAATCCCGTGGACGTCCTCACGCTGGTGGCCCAGCGCCTCACCGGTCTGCCTGCCGGCCGGGTGATCGGCTCGGGCACCCTCCTGGACACGTCCCGCCTGCGGTGGCTGCTGGCGTCGCGGGCGCAGGTCCACCCGTCGTCGGTGCACGCGGCCATCCTCGGCGAGCACGGGGACACGGAGTTCCCCGCGTGGAGCTCGGCGCGCATCGGCCCGACGCCCATCCTGGAGTGGCCGACGCCGGTCGACCCGCTGTTCACCCGCGCCGACCTGGACGAGGTGGCGGACACCGTGGTGCACGCCGCGTACGAGGTGATCCAGGGCAAGGGCGCCACCACGTACGCGGTCGGCGTGGCCACGACCCGCCTGCTCGAGGCGATCCTGCGCGACCAGCACGCCATTCTGCCGGTCTCCACCGTGCTCGACGGCGTCCACGGGCTCTCGGACGTCGCCCTGTCCATGCCGTCCGTGGTGGGGCGCGACGGCGTCACCCGCGTGATCCAGCCCGAGCTGGACGACGCGGAGATGCGGGCGCTGCACGCCTCGGCGGACGCGCTGCGGCGGGAGGCACGCAGCCTCGGGTTCTGAGGCGCCGGGCTCAGGCGCGGGGGGCGTCGCCTCCGGTGCCGCCCTGCTCGCGGCGCTCGGCGGCGGCCTGGGCGCGGCGGTCGGCGGCGGCCTTGCGGAACATCTCCTCGGAGGAGCGGTTCACACCGGAGCCCTGGGAGAGGTGGTCCGGGTTCTCGCGCGCGGCGAGCTGCAGCATGGCCACCACCACGAGCGAGGTCATGAAGAAGACGCCGAAGGCGATCAGCGCGATGTCGACGCGCAGTGGATTCTGGGTGCCGCCGGAGGCGGTGATGCCGGCGATCACCCCGCCGATCAGGCCGAGCACGGCGGAGAAGACGAGCGGGCCCTTGACCGTGGTGCGCAGACCGCCGCGTGCCGGGCGGCCGGATCCGGCGCGATCGGCGGACGGGCGGGGGGACGGTGCGCTCACGGCGGGACTCCTGACGGCTGGGGGCGGCTGGGGCGACACGGCCCGCGCAGGCGCCCGGGGCTGAGGCCCTCGGGGCGCGGCGGACCGGAGCCAGTCTACGCGTCCGGCCGACGGGTGGCCCCTCGGGGCCCCGAGGTCCTCCCCCGGCGAACGTCCGCCCCGCGGGTCAGGACGACGACGTCGGCCCGGTTCAGAGGCCCCTGGCCGTGCCCCGGTCCCGGCGCACCTCGTGGTGGAAGCCGAGCCCGGAGACCATCAGGAGCACGCCGATCAGGATCGCCCCGCCGCCGGCGATGCCGAGCAGGGCGTGCGGGCCGAAGCCCTGCAGGGCGGCCACGACCACGCCGCCCCCGGAGAGCAGGCCCACGAGTCCGGTCCACAGCTGGTCCCGCGCGGGGATGAACTCGCGGCGGTGGCGGGCCCACGCCACGAGCTCGGCGACGCCGCCGAGCACGAGGGCGGCGCCGGCCGCCACGCCCACCGCCGCCGGGGACCCCAGGAACAGCAGCACGATCACGCCGAGCATCCACGCGGCCGCCGCCAGGGACAGCGGGGAGCGCATGGCCACGGGCACCGGGTCGCGGCGCAGGTACTCCCACATCGCCGAACCGGAGAACGCCAGGTACAGCGCGAACATGACCTTCATCCACGTCAGGCCCGGCTCGGCGACGAACACGGTGGTCAGACCGAACGCCAGCGCCACCACGGCGCGGATCAGGATCGGCTTGAACACCACGGACGAGATCTCGAGGGGGGTCTGCACGGTAGCCACCGCCCCAGTCTAGGTGTAGGAGGGCATGACGTTGTTGACTCGGGTCGGTGCCAGTGAGGCCGGAGGAGCGTCTCCGCAGGAGGTATGAGGCCGATGGTAGTTGTAGTGGTTCACCCACACCGCCAGGGCCTCACGC
>NZ_JABFAZ010000041.1:73337-93879 GCF_017168505.1 Micrococcus sp. KRD077
GGCGGCGGGCGTGCCCGGGGTGGCGGGCCCCGTCATCGGGTGCCGTTCAGCACGCGCACCTGCTCGCCGGCGTCCACGCCGTCCACGACGGCGAGGCCGTCGGCGGAGCCGAGGACGGTGACGGTGCGGTCCTCCGCGGCGCCGTCCCGGACCACCGTGACCGTCGCGGCGCCGTCTGGCTGGGTGCGCAGGGCGGACACGGGGACCACGGGCCCGGAGACGGGCGGGACCACGCTGACCTGGGAGAGCAGGGAGGTGGTGGCGTCGGCGGGCAGGGTGTCGCAGTCCTCGCCGCAGACCACGCCGCCGTCCGGGGCGGTGAGGGTGATGCGGATCAGGCCCTGCTCGTCGGAGGTGGACTCGCCGGCGACGGCCTTCCATTCGTGTTCGCCGTGGGGCACGGTGACCTGGGTGCCGGCCGGGATGAGGGCGGCCTGCTCCTGGTTGACCTCGAGGGCGAAGTCCGGTTGGTCGCCGGGGCGGGCCACCACGTTCTCGCCGCCGGCGAGGGTGGTGCCGACGGCGGTGGTCTTCGCGTCCACGCTGAGGGGCGCGGGGAGGGCGTCGAGGACCACGAGCTGGCCGAGCTCCACGGTGTCCGCGGCGGGGTAGCCGCGTTCGGTGAGCCAGTCGTCCCAGGCGTCCGCGGTGGCCTCGTCCCACGTGCCGGTGGCCTCCACCTTCGCGCCGGTGGCGGCGAGCATGCGCTGGAACGCGGCGACGTCGTCGCCGGAAGTGCCCTCCCCGAGAGGGCGCCACTGGGGAAGCTCGCCCTGGAGGACGAGCACGGGCTTCTGGGCGACGGCGTACAGCACCTCCCCGGCAGCCACCTCGCCGGACTCTCCGGCCCGGGTGACGACGCCGGTCAGCGCGTTCACCGCCGCCGGCGTCTGCTCGCGCGACACGGAGACGCCGAGGGTGATGACGCGGCCGAGCTCCTGCTCGGCGACGGTGACGAGGGCGCTCGCGGCCGGACGCTGCTCGGCCTGAGCCGGAGGGGTGAGCGTGACCCGGCCGGCCCAGAAGGCGAGCGCGGCGACGGCCACGAGCGCAAGGACGAGGGCGGCCCAGCGGGCGGGGCGATTCATCCGGATGACCCCCAGAAGACATCCTGCGGCGGAAGCTCCGGGCATGTCTGCGCGACCTCGGCCTGGCGTTCTGCCGACACGCCCCTCATGCTGTCCGCGAAGGGCCACCACTGGTGGCGGCCTGGAGTGTAGAACGCGGAGACGAATGCCTCTTTGGAGGGGCGCGCGGAGGTGTCGACCGTGTAGCCGTAGGCCTCGAGACACGGGATGAGGTATTGGTCCCAGTAGTCATAGACGAGGCGGAGCTGCGGATCGGTCCAGTCCTGGGTGTAGCTCGGATCCACCGGGTGCTGTGCGTAGCAGGTCACGTAGGCCGCCTCGAAAGCAGACCTCTGGGACTCAGGTGGGGTGTCGATCTGAATTCCCCCGGTCGGACCGACCGAGTTCGGCCACCCGGCCTCGGCCAGGCATGTGGACACCATGCGGTCCGACTCGAGGGACGTGGCGTACCACCCGGAGCGCTCCACCTGAGGCGGCGCGGGCATTCCCGCCCCCTGAGCGTGCCGCGCGACTTGCTCACGGTAGGCGCGCTCCTTCTCCGCCTCCGTCGTCAGGAGGGGTTCGATCCTCTCGGTGGGAACCCACTGCGAGGCGTCCCAGGTCTTCTCGGCCGTCGCGGTGGGGGGAGCGGCGACCGTGGATGAACCGCCGAGGCCCGCAGACTCCCGACCGACGCAGCCGGTGAGGGTCAGGGCGACGGCCGCCACCAGGGCGGCCGTCGCAGGAATGCGTAATGAAGTCATCGGTGCCGGCGAGTCAGTACGGGTAGTAGCAGTAGCCGTAGGTGCCCGACAGGAGGAGTCCTGCGCTGCAGTCCTGCCGACCGGAGTCCGTCAGCGCCTGCGCTGGCACCGCACCGGAGACGGCCAACGGTCCAGCGACGGCCACGCCGGCACCGACCTTAGAAATCCGCTGCTTCATACCCATGTCGCTCCTCCTTATGGTTCACGCTCAGTCGTGATCTGCGTCACACTCTATGAAGGTGCTCGCCCTGTGTCCAGAGAATTCTCGGTCGGTCCACAGACGTGCCCCACCAGGGAGTCAAGAGGGTCCTGCGCGTGACGGATGCGCAATCTCAGGGGACGAATGAGCGCGGCCACACCGGCAGGGGTGGCCCGACGATCGGGTTTCGATACTCCCGTCACCGCCGCGCGCCCTAGCCCCGTACACCTCCGGCTCCGGAGAGGTGCGGGCTCGTGAAACTCACCGGCACCTGGATCGAGAAGGTCATCGGGTGGTCCCGTGTCGCAGCGACGCCAGCGGCCAGTGGCTGGGCGCCGGCGCCATCCAGCCCCGGCCTCAGCGGGCGTCCTCGCGCGCGGCGGGCGCGCCGTCGTCGTCCTGCTCCTCCGCCTGTTCCCCGCCCTGGAACTGGCTCCTGTACAGCCGGAAGTACGCGCCGCGAGCGGCCAGCAGCTGATCGTGCGAGCCCTGCTCCACGATGTCGCCGTCCTCCATCACGAGGATGACGTCCGCGTCCCGGATGGTGGAGAGGCGGTGGGCGATCACGAAGCTCGTGCGGTCCGAGCGCAGCGCCGCCATCGCGCCCTGGACCAGCACCTCGGTGCGGGTGTCCACGGAGGAGGTGGCCTCGTCCAGGATCAGGAGCGAGGGCTGGGCCAGGAACGCACGGGCGATGGTGATGAGCTGCCGCTCGCCCGCGGACACGTTGGCGGCGTCCTGCTCGATCACGGTGTCGTAGCCGTCGGGCAGGGTGTGCACGAAACGGTCCACGTAGGTGGCCTTCGCCGCCGCGACGACCTCCTCGTCCGTGGCGTCGAGTCGGCCGTAGCGGATGTTCTCCCGGATGGTCCCGCCGAAGAGCACGGCGTCCTGGAGCACCATGCCGGTGGCGGCGCGCAGCTCGCCGCGGCTGACCGTGCGGGTGTCCACGCCGTCCAGCAGGATCCGCCCGCCGTCCACCTCGTAGAACCGCATGATCAGGTTGACCAGGGTGGTCTTGCCGGCACCGGTCGGCCCGACGATCGCGACCGTCTGCCCCGGCTCCGCCACGAAGTTCAGGTCCGTGATGAGCGGCTTCTCCGGCGTGTAGGAGAAGCGCACATGCTCGAACTCCACGCGACCGCGCAGCGGGCGCGGGAGGTGGGCGACGCCGTCGGGCCCGGGGATGGCGGAGGGCGCCGTTTCCCGAACGAAAGCGCTCTCGGAGGGCGCCGTTTCCCAAACGAAAGTGCCGTCGGGGGTGCGGGCGGGGGTGCCGTGGTGCGGGCGGGGGTGCCGTCGGGGGTCTCCTCCGGCTCGTCGAGGAGCTCGAAGATGCGCTCGGCCGACGCCACGCCGGAGATCAGCATGTTGGACATGCCGGCGATCTGCCCAAGCGGCTGGTTGAACTCGCGCGAGTACTGGATGAACGCGGTCACGGCGCCGAGGGTCATCTGCCCGTTGGCCACGCGCAGGCCGCCGACCACCGCGATGCCCACGTAGCCCAGCCAGTTCACCCACTGCATGATCGGCATGATCATCCCCGAGTAGAACTGCGCCGTGAACGCGGCCTCGTACAGCTCCTCGTTGCGCTCGTCGAAGCGCGCGGCCATGTCCCGCTGACGGCCGAACACGGTCACCAGCTCGTGCCCCGTGAACGACTCCTCGATGTGCCCGTTGAGCCGGCCCGTCTCCCGCCACTGCGCGGAGAAGAGCGCCTGGGACTTCTTGCCGATCACGCCCACCACCACACCGGCCACCGGCAGGGCGACCAGGGCGATGAGCGCGAGCTGCCAGGACAGCCAGAACATCATGCCGACGATGCCGATCACGGTCAGCACCGAGTACACGAGCGAGGCGAACGCCTGCTGGAGGGCCTGCTGGACGTTGTCCACGTCGTTGGTGGCGCGGGAGAGCAGGTCGCCGCGCTGCCCGCGGTCGAAGTAACTCAGCGGCAGCCGGTTGATCTTGGCCTCGATCTCCTCGCGCAGGCGGAAGACGATGCGCATGACGATGTCATTGAGCACGCGGCCCTGCAGCCACATGAAGGTCTGCGCCACCAGGTACATGCCCAGGACGATGAGGATCAGCCGGCCCAGCTCGGTGAAGTCGATCCCCTCGCCCGGCGTGAACGCCATGCCGGAGAGCATCTCTGCGGCCTGGTCCTCGCCCTGGGCGCGCAGCCCGTCGATGACCTGCTCGCGGCTCAGCCCGCCGGGCATCTGCGCGGAGACCACGCCGCCGAAGATCACGTCCATCGCCCGGCCCAGGACGTGCGGGGCCCACACGTTGAGCACGACGGCGACCAGCACCATCAGCGCGACCACCACCAGGCCCAGCTTCTCCGTGCGGAACAGGCTCATGAGCCGCTTCGCGGACGGCCAGAACGCCTTGGCCTTGCGGGCCGGCCCGCCGCCCCAGTCGTCGGTGGCGCCCTGCTCCTGGATCTCGAGGATCTCCTCGTCCGTCGGGTGCTCGCTCATGCCACGTCCTCCGCGGTCAGCTGGGAGTCCACGATCTCCCGGTAGGTCTGGTTGTCCGCCAGCAGCTCGGCGTGGGTGCCGCGGCCGACCACGCGGCCCTCGTCCAGCACGATGATCTGGTCGGCGTCGGTGATGGTGGCCACCCGCTGGGCGACGACGATCCGAGTCACCCCGGCCGCCGCGCGGTCGAGCGCCGCCCGCAGCCGCGCGTCGGTGGTGACGTCCAGCGCGGAGAACGAGTCGTCGAACACGAGGATCCGCGGCTCGGCCACGAGGGCACGCGCGATGGACAGGCGCTGGCGCTGGCCACCGGAGACGTCCGTGCCGCCCTGGGAGAGGCGCGAGTCCAGACCGGAGGCCGCCGTCTCTGCCTTGCCGGTGGTGCGGGCGCGCACGAAGTCGGCGGCCTGGGCCGTCTCGAGGGCCGCCCAGATGCGCTCGTCCGAGGCGTCCGGGGCCCCGAACTGCATGTTTTCCCGCACGGTGCCCGAGAACAGGTACGGCTTCTGCGGCACGAGGGCCACGGCCTCGGTCAGCTCGGCCCGGGCCAGGTCGGTCACCGGCACACCGTCCACGAGCACCTCGCCGGACGTCGCGTCGTACAGCCGCGGCAGCAGGCTGATCAGCGTGGACTTGCCGGAGCCGGTCGAGCCGATGATCGCCGTCGTGGTGCCGGGGGCGACGGCGAAGCTGACGTCGTCGAGCACCGGCGCCTCGGCGCCGGGGTACTGGAAGGTGACGTGGCGCAGCTCCACGGCGCCGTCGCGACGCGCGGGGGTCACCGGGCGGACCGGCTCAGCGAGCGTGGGGACGGTGTCCAGGACCTCGCCGATGCGGCGGGCGGAGATCACGGCGCGCGGGAGCATCATCATCATGAAGGTGCCCATCATCACCGCCATGAGGATCTGCAGCAGGTACTGCATGAACGCGGTGAGCGCGCCGACCTGCACGAGCCCCGCGTCCACGCGCTCGCCGCCGAACCACAGGACGGCGGCGGTGGCGAGGTGGAGGATCATCGTGATGACCGGGCCGAGCAGCACGAACAGCCGGCCGATCCGCACGGACGTCTCCGTCAGGGCGGCGTTGGCGTCCGTGAACCGGCGTGTCTCGTGGCGCTCGCGCACGAACGCGCGGACCACGCGGATGCCCTGGATCTGCTCGCGCATCACGCCGTTGACGTCGTCGATGTTGTCCTGCATCCGCTGGAACAGCGGCATGAGACGGGCGACGATCCACGCCACGATCACCAGCAGCACCGGCACGGAGACCCACACGAGCCAGGACAGGCCCGGGTCCTCGCGGATGGCCATGATGATGCCGCCGACCGCCATGATCGGCACGGCCACCATGAAGTTCAGGGCCATGAGGGTGAGCATCTGGACCTGGTTGACGTCGTTGGTGCCGCGCGTGATGAGGGTCGCGGCGCCGAAGCGGCCGAGCTCCTCCGCGGAGAACGCGTCCACGCGGGTGTAGACGGCGCGGCGCAGGTCCCGGCCGACGCCCATCGAGGCCTTCGCCCCGAACCACACGGCGGCGATCGCGGCGACCACCTGCACCAGCGCGACGCCGAGCATCACGAGGCCGATGTCCCAGATGCGGGCGGTGTCACCGCGGGCTACGCCCTCGTCGATGATGCGGGCGTTGAGGCTGGGCAGGTACAGCATGGCCAGCGTGCTGATCAGCTGCAGCACGACGACGGCCGCGACGGCGCCGCGATAGCGCCGGCCGTGACGGCGGAGCAGGGTCCAGAGCATGGGGCTCCCAGGGAGTCGGGATGGGCGCGCGGCCGCGTGGGGCCGCAGTGAGGTGGGCCGACGTGGGCCGGGTTCATTGTGCCCCAGCCGCGGGCGAGGAGGTCGGGCAGCAGCCGTCGTCGTCGGACGCCGCGGGCGCACCCCGGACAGCCGGCTGCCGAACCACCCGCTGGCGGACCCGCACGAGGACTGAGCGACGCCAGACGGGGGGCGTGAGCCAGACGTTTCCGCTGCTGAGGGTCCCTCAGAACAGCACGAACATCTGGCTCACGCCCCCGGAACGCCTGGCTCAGCGCCCGAAGAGCCTCGCGAAGAACCCTGCGGCCCCGGCACGGCCCGCGCGGGCTGCGTCGCGCTCGGCATCAGAGTGACGGCCAT
The DNA here is from genome assembly GCF_017168505.1 of Micrococcus sp. KRD077. Classification (NCBI taxonomy): domain Bacteria; kingdom Bacillati; phylum Actinomycetota; class Actinomycetes; order Micrococcales; family Micrococcaceae; genus Micrococcus; species Micrococcus sp. KRD077. Next base: position 79,983 of record NZ_JABFAZ010000041.1, read on the forward strand.
CGCACCACTGCGCCGCGGGGACGACGGCCTTGACGGACTCGACGTGCCGGCCGCATCCGGCCCAGGTGGCCCTGCGGCAGACGCGGCAGCGCGCAGGACGGCACATGAGGGATCCTTTCGGCGAGGGGGCTTCGGGGTGGCCGGTCAGGCCAGGGTCATGAAGAGCTTCTCGAGCTCGGCGACGGTGAGCTTCTCCTCGTCCTCCGCCTTCTCGGGGTCGGCGAGGCAATACTGCATGGCCGCAGAGACGATCGCGAAGCCGGCGCGATCCAGCGCGGTGGAGACGGCGGAGAGCTGCGTGACCACGTCCTTGCAGCGACCCTCGCCCTCGACCTCGCGGATCACGGCGTCCAGCTGGCCGCGGGCCCGCTTGAGGCGGTTGAGGATCTTGCGCTGGGTCTCGGCGTCGGCGGTGCGCACGGCGACCTCCTTTGTCACGGTGGCGGGGAGGGGAATCATATCCCCAGGGGTATCCGGCGACGTCGCCGGAGGTCACACGAGGAGACCGATGAGTTCCCGGACGAGGATCACCAGGCCCATGGCCAGCACGAACCAGCCGAAGCCCTTCTTCAGCGCCTTCTCCGGGACCCGCTTCACGAGCGGAACGCCGATCAGCCCGCCGACCACGGCCACACCGGTGACCCACAGCAGCAGGTCCCACGGCAGCGTCACGCTGGTCAGGTAGCCGCCGAGGCCCGCGAAGGACTTCATGGCGATCACCAGCAGGGACGTGCCCACCGCGGCGGACATCGGCAGGCCGCCGAGCAGCACGAGCGCGGGGACCACGAGGAACCCGCCGCCGGCGCCGATGATGCCCGTGACGAAGCCGACGACGACGCCCTCCAGCAGGATCTTCCCGAGCGGGTGGCGGCGGGGCTCGACGTCAGCCGAGGCCTCCACTGAGGGGGCGGCCGCCGGCTGCGTCTTCTTGGGCCGGATCATGGCCCACGCCGTGAAGAGCATCATCACCGCGAAGGCGATCAGCAGCAGGGTCCCCGGCAGGAAGCCGCCGACGACGCCGCCCAGGAGGGCACCCACCATCGAGGCCGCGCCGAAGATCAGGCCGGTGCGCCACCGGACGGTGCCGTGCCGCGAGTGCAGCAGCACTGAGACCAGCGAGGTCACACCCACCACGAACAGGGAGCCCGCGATGGCCTGCTTCGGCTCGAGGCCGGCCACGTACGTCAGCAGGGGCACCATCAGGATCGACCCGCCGCCACCCATGAGGCCGAGCAGCAGGCCGACCACGAGGGCCAGGGCGAGGACGATCCACATCACGGGTCAGCTCCGCTTCCCCGCGCCGGTGGGGATGCGGCCGATCACGTCGCCCGCGGAGCGCTCCTGCGCGGGGCGGTTCCACGGCATCTTGGCCAGCACGGACGCCATGGCGCACGTGTTGGACACGGCGGAGAAGGACAGGCCCGCGCCGATCGCGGCGGGGATGAGGCCGAACCGCTTCGAGCCGACCTGGGAGGCCACGGCCCCGACCAGCGCGATGGACCCGGCGGTCATGCGGACCTGACGGTCCATGGACCAGCGGTTGCCGCTGCGGACGACCTCGCCGCCGGCCTCGGCGTAGGCGGAGATGCCGCCCTGCAGGACGCGCGCGGAGGTGAAGCCGGCCTGGGCCAGACGGTCCTGGGCGGTGCCGGCCCGGCTGCCGGACTGGCAGACGAGCACCGCGGTGCCGTCCAGGCGGGCGGCGACCTCGTCCGCGTGCTCCTGGAGCAGGTCCAGCGGCACGTTGTAGGAGCCGGCGATGTGCTCGGTCTCGAACTCGCCGGGGGTGCGCACGTCCAGCACGACGGCGTCGGGGCGGGCGGCCAGCTCGGCCTTCAGGTCGCGCGGGGCGACGGGGGACAGGGTGACGCTCATGGGAGGGGCTCCTCGGGGTTGGTCTGGGGGTGTGTCAGGACTGCTGCCAGGCGGCGTAGCTGCCCTCGAGCTCGATCACGTCGAACCCGGCGCGGCGCAGCGCCTGGGCGGCCACGATGTTGCGCAGGCCGGACTGGCAGAAGGTCACCAGGGTCTTGTCCTTCGGCAGCTCCTCCTGGTGGAAGAGCACCTTGCCGGCGTTCAGCTGCCGGGCGTCCGCCACGGTGCCGTGGGAGAACTCGGTCTTGTTGCGCACGTCCACCAGCACGGTGTCCTGCTCCGCGCCGACCTCGCCGGCCTCGATGCGGGACCGCAGCTCGTCGGCCTGCACGGTGGGCACCGGCTCCAACGTGAGGCCGTCCACGGAGGTGGTGAACGCGGCGGCGGCGTCGACGCCCACGCGGATCATGTGGTCGCGCATCGTGTGCGCGTCCTCGCGGTCCTCGGCGAGCAGGACGAGGGCGGCGTCGTCGCTCTCCGGGTCGTAGGCCCAGCCGGCGTGCGTGGCGACCTTGCCGCGGGACGGAAAGGCCAGCGCGCCCGGCACGGTGCCGGCGAGGATCTCGTCCACACCGCGGGTGTCCGCGAACACGGCGCCCTCGGCGAGCGTCGCCTGCACGCCCCCGGCGTCCAGCTCCTCGAGCTCGGGCAGCTCGCCCAGGATGGCTGGCCCCTGCTTGTTCTGGCGCTTCATGCGGGCGAAGTAGGCGTGGGCGTCGGGCTGGCCGTCGAGCAGCTCGTCGATGAAGCCCTGCTCGTCGTCGTTCTTCAGGTAGTCGGACCACCACGCGTACTTGCGCTCGTAGCCGACCGTGGTGGAGGGCAGCGCGCCGAGTGCCTTGCCGCAGGCGGAGCCGGCGCCGTGGGCCGGGAACACCTGCACGTGGTCCGGGAGGGTCAGGAACTTCGCCTTGAGGGAGGCGAAGAGCTGCTGGGCGCCCTCAAAGCGGGTGTCGACGCCGCCGGCGGCCTCGTCCAGCAGGTCCGGGCGGCCGAGGTCGCCGGAGAACACGAAGTCGCCGGTGAGCATGTAGCCCGGGGCGTCCGCGAAGGCGCCGTCGGTGACGAGGAAGGACAGGTGCTCGGGGGTGTGGCCCGGGGTGTGCACGGCCTCGACGGTGATGTTGCCGAGCGTCACCGTGTCGCCGTCCTTGAGGAGGTTGCCCTCGAAGCCGTAGGCCCAGTCCTCGCCGCCCTCGCCGGACAGGTGGATCTGGGCGCCGGTGGCGTGGGCCAGCTCGCGGGTGCCGGAGAGGTAGTCCGCGTGGATGTGGGTCTCGGTCACGTGGGTGATGGTCATGCCGTTCTTGGCGGCCAGGTCCAGGTACACCTGGATGTCGCGGCGGGGGTCCACCACCATCGCCTCGTTCTTCGCCTGGCAGCCGATCACGTAGCTGGCCTGGGCGAGGTCCTCGTCGTAGATGCGCTCGAGCAGCATGGTTCTCCTCCGGGTCGGGGGGTCTCGATGTCCATCCGATACCCCCTGGGGTATGTCGAGAACGAGCGTAAGGTATACCCCCAGGGGTATGCAAGAGAGAGGGTGAGCCCGGGCGGCGACGGGGAGGGACGGCACGATCAGGAGACGTCGGCAGGGGGCGTGAGCCAGATGATTTCGCTGCGGATCGGGCGTCAGAACTACAGAAACGTCTGGCTCACGCGGCAGGGGGCGTGAGCCAGATGATTCCGCTGCGAATCGAGCGTCAGAACGACAGAAACGTCTGGCTCGCGCGGCGGGGGGCGTGAGCCAGACGTTTCTGCTGCGGATCGGGCGTCAGAACTGCAGAAACGTCTGGCTCAGCGCCCGGGGTCCTCAGAGCAGGGGACGCAGTGGTACCAGCAGGGCCTCGACCACGCGGGCGAGGCCGTGACGGTCCTCCCAGCGCGGGGTGTCGATCCGGACGGCCCGCTGGGCGTCGAGAGCGAAGATCTCCTCCATCCGGGCGGCGAAGTCGCGGTCCACGACCACCACGTTGGACTCGTAGTTGAAGCCCAGGGAGAGGCGGTCGACGTTGGCCGAGCCCACGGTGGACCAGATGCCGTCCACGGTGGCGGTCTTCGCGTGGATCATGCTGGCCCTGTACAGCAGGATCGTGATGCCGGCCTCGAGCATCTTCCCGAAGAAGCCGCGCGAGGCCCAGTCCGCCACGATGTGGTTGGAGTCCTCCGGCACCATCACCTGCACGTCCACCCCGCGCCGGGCCGCGTGCAGCAGCGCCTCGAGGACCTGCTGGTCCGGGATGAAGTACGGCGTGTTGATGAGGATGCGGTGCTGCGCCCGCTGGATGGCGTCGAGGTAGCTCAGCCGGATCGGGTAGACCAGGAGCGGCGGCTGGTTCGCGGCCACGGTGACGCGCGGGTCCCACGTGTCCGGGGGGCGCCAGGACATCTGCTCGCCCGCGCGGTGGTGGGCGTTCCACTTGATGGAGATCGACTGGCCCAGCGCCCACACCGCCGGGCCGCGCTCACGCACGTGGGTGTCCCGCCACAGGCGGGCGTAGTCGTCGCCGATGTTGAAGCCGCCGGCGAAGCCGACCTCGTCGTCCACCACCATGATCTTCGAGTGGTTGAACCCGCTGTGCCGGACCACGCCTCGCCAGATCGGGCGGGCGAAGGCCGGCAGCCGGAACACGTGGATGCGCGGGTCCAGCTGACGGTAGAAGCGGGGCGGGACCACGAGGTTCCCGAACCCGTCGTAGGAGACGTAGACCTCCACGCCGCGCGCGGCCGCCCGGTTGAAGGCGTCCATGAACCGCTGGCCCGTGGGGTCGCCCTTCCAGATGAAGGTCTCGAACTTGATGATCCGCTGCGCTCCGTCGATCGCGGCGATCATCTCCTTGTAGAGGTCCTCACCCGAGGTGAAGATGCGCAGCTCGGAGCCCTCCACGTGGGCGTCGAACACGCCGGGGTTCGGCGCGGGTCGGCGCACTCGGCCGCCGCGCTTGACCATGTCCACGCCGGTGAGCCCGGCGGCGACCGTCAGCGGCAGTCCCACGAGACCGACGCCCGCGGCCACGGCCGCTCCCCGGAGGAGACGACGGACCGGCAGGCGGGACAGGGACGGCAGGGACGGTCGACGCATTCGCTCAGTCTACTCAGGGCCCCGTCAGCGCGGATCGGTCGAGCGGCGCATCTCGGTCCAGGCCGCGCTCACCTCGGAGCGCATGCGCACGAGTTCGATCGCCGTCTCCTGCAGCCTCCGGGCGCTCTCGCTCTCGGGGATGTACTGCCGCACCCGCTGGGCCTGGTCCTCCGCGGAGACGTCCACCATGACGGCGATCGAGTGCGCCACCAGGCGGGACTCCGCCCCGGTGCGTCGGCTCGCGTAGACGCGCAGCGCCACATGCATGGACCGCTCCGTGGTGTTCACCAGGAGGGCCTCCACGCGCACGAGGTCGCCCACGTGGATGTTCCGCACGAAGCGCACACCGCCGCCGAACACCGCGACCACGGATTCATGTCCGGTCCAGCGGGCGGCGCAGACGGCGGCCGCCTCGTCCACCCAGCGCAGGATCGCGCCCGCGTTGATGGTGCCGCCCACGGTGGCCTCCGCGTTGGGGGCCAGGAACGCGAGGGTGCTCATCTCCTCGGGGGCCTCCCCGGGCGCGGGGAACGGCAGTCGGGCCATGCCGCGCTCGACGGCGCGGCGGGCCACGGTGGAGCGGCGGGCCTGTTCGTCGCGCTCGATCTGGCCGGGGGTCGAGGGCTCCCAGACCGGCACGGTCACGGGCACCCCGCCCTCCTCCGCGGCGTAGACCACGAGGGACGAGGTGGCGACCACGGGGTCGCCGTCGTCGTCGCGGATCTCCGGCAGCAGCAGGCGGGTCTGGACGTGCACCTCGGCGCCGTCCGTGTGGACCACGCGCGCCTGCACCACAGCGCGGCGGTCCACCGGCACGGGGTGCCGGAACTGGGTGTGCCCCACGTAGCGGGCACGCACGAACGTCCCGGCCCAACTCGCCGCGACGGCGTAGCCGGCCTTCTCGATCCAGGAGATGACGGTGCCGGCGTCCACCAGGCCGGTGGGATGATCGAAGCTGTCCGCCCGGAATTCGAGGGCGAGGGCTCCGGGGGGTCTCATGCCGTCGAACGTATCACCCGAGTCCGGGCCCTGTGCGGCCGGTCACGCCCCGTCCAGGAGTCTGCGGGGAACCTCCCGGCCGCGCCCCAGGCGGGTCCGCGCACGGGGGACAATGGACCCATGACCGCCTTCGACCGTCTCCCCCTGCCCGCGGAGCCCCAGACCCCGCACGACCGCCTGCGCCGCCGCACCGAGGCCGCCGTCGCCGAGCGCGGGGAGGCCGCCGTCGCCGGGCTGGCGGTGCGCCTGATGACCGGCGCGGCCACTCCCGATGACGTCACCTCGGGCGCCGCCCGCGCCCTCACCGGCGACGACGGCGACCTCAGCCCCGCCGCGACCGGCGCCCTGGCCCTGATGCACGCGTGGCACCGCAGCGCGCTGCCCGCCCTGACCGGGGCGCTCACCGCCCCCGAGGCGGACGTCCGCTCGGCGGCCCACCTCGTGCTCGCCTCCCGCGCCGGCTCGCTGCGCCGCGACGCCGCCGTCGACCGCACCCTCGTGGACGCGGTGCGGGCCGGCTGTGCCGACCCGGACCCGGAGGTCCGCGCGTCGGCCGCGTCCGCACTGGGTGCCCTCGCCCGCCCCGAGGACCTCGAGTCCGCCCTGCCCGTGCTCACCGGCATGGTGATGGACGTGGACGCGGACCTGGCCGCGGCCGCCGAGCTGGCCCTCGAGCAGCTCGCGATCCGCCTGGACCGGCCCGGCCTGCGGGTCAGCCTCGAGGGCTGAGGCGACGCCCGTGCAGTGCCCCCACTTCGACGTCGGCGAGTGCCGTTCCTGCCCACTGATGGGCGTGCCGTACGCCCGGCAGCTCGCGGACAAGCAGGCCGCGGTGCTGGCCGCCCTGGCGGACGCGGTCGACGCGGACACGGTCGTGGCCGAGCCGTTCGCCTCCGCGGAGGCCGGATTCCGGAACAAGGCGAAGCTCGTGGTCACGGGGTCGGCGGCGGCGCCGCGGCTGGGCATCCTGGACCCGCGCCAGCACCCCCGGCATCACGACGGCGCCGGCGTGGACCTGCGCGACTGCGGCCTGTACGAGGCCGGCATGGAAGGCGTGTTCGACGCGTGCGCGGCGGCGGTGACGGCGGCCGGGCTGGAGCCCTACGACGTCGCCGCCCGCACGGGCGAGCTGAAGAACGTGATCGTGACGCTCTCCCCCGACCGGGAGGCGATGGTCCGGTTCGTGCTGCGCTCCGCCGACCGGCTGGACGCGCTGCGCGCGGCGGTGCCGGGGCTGCTGGATGACCTCGCGGCGCGCGGGACACCCGCCGCCGTGGTGAGCGCGAACCTGCTGCCCGAGCACGTGGCCCTGCCCGAGGGCGACGAGGAGATCGTGCTCGCCGGCGGGCCGACGCTGACCATGCGGCTCAACGGGGTGGGCCTGCGGCTGCGCCCGCAGGGGTTCTTCCAGACGAACACCGCGGTGACCGAGGGGCTGTACGCGACGGCGGCGGCGTGGGTCGCCGAGGCCGGCCTGCCGGCGGCGGCGTGGGACCTGTACTGCGGGGTGGGCGGGTTCGCGTTCCACCTGGCCCGGGCCGGCGTGCGGGACGTGTGGGGCATGGAGTCCTCCGCCGAGGCGGTGGCCGCGGCCCGGGAGACGGCCGCGGAGCTCGGCCTGGCCGACCGGGTGCGCTTCTCCGCCGGCGACGCCACCTCCGCGCTTTCGTTCGAGAAACGGCGGGCTCCGGAGGCGCTTTCGTTCGAGAAACGGCGGTCCCGCCCGGACGCCGTCGTCGTGAATCCGCCGCGGCGGGGCATCGGCGCCGAGCTGGCCGACGCGCTGGAGGACTCGGGCGCGCCCACCGTGCTGTACTCGAGCTGCAACCCGACGACGCTGGCACAGGACCTGGCCCGGATGCCGAGCTATCGGGTGGCGCGGGTGCAGTTGTTCGACATGTTCCCTCAGACCCTGCACGCGGAGGTGCTCACACTGCTGACCCGGCGGTGACGGGGGCCGGGGCGCGTCACCGCGGGCTCCCCGCCCGGCGGTTCCGCTTCTTCAACTCGACGAAGACCTGCAGCAGCGTCAGAGCCGACGGCGCGAGCGCGGGTTGCGTGAGCACGAGCGGTTGCGCACGGGTCAACCCGCCACCCTGCAACGGCCGTCCCGAGTCCCACCGGTTGGCCTTGCGCAGACCACCCTCGTTCCACAGCCGCTCGTCCACCTTGAGCGCCACCTTCATCGTGTGCTCCGACTCTGGCGCCACAGCACGGACTTCCTTCACGTCCGCCCAGTCCACGGACCAGTCCCGCGTCCACACCCGTCGCTCATCGAACGTGACATGCCGAGGCCGGAACAGACCCATCGTCGCGGCGGGAAGCACCGCCAACGCCAGCGCCAACCCGATGAACGACGCCACACGCCACACCCCGAACCCGGCCGAGACATCCTCCGGCGGCCGGAAGATCACCCACACGAACACCGCGATGCACACCACGACGATCAGCCACAGGAGCAACCACCGCGACGGACGCACCCGCGCCTGCACCGGCAGACTCGCCAGGATCTCCTCCCGCGTCGCCTTCTTCCGCAACCGCGTCGGCTTCGCATCCATCACTTGCTCATCATCCAGTTCATGAGCCCTTCGCCCCCCGGCCATCTCCGCCGAGTGTGTCCTGCTCGTTCCCGGGCCACGCTTCCGGCGCGCGGGGGCACACGTCCGCCCCGTCGGCACGACCCTATTCCCGGAACCCACCGCGCCGCAGCGACATCACCGCAGCTGAGAACCGCTGTGATGTCGCTGCGGTGCGGTCGGCCGGAACGACGGCGCGCTCGCTGCGGTGACCATCGCCGCGGCACTCCCCGTGCGGCCCCACTTCCCCGCCCGTAGGCTGGTTCCCATGTCGCAGACGCTCACCCCCGCCGCTCCGCAGGACCTGAACGCCCGCCGTCACCGGCTCCGCCGCTACCGCGCCGTCATCTTCGACATGGACGGGGTCATCACGGACACCGCCGGCGTGCACGCGCAGGCGTGGAAGGAGCTCTTCGACGGGGCGCTGCCCGCCGTGGGCGCGCTGCCCGCCAACGCCGCCGTCGTCGCCGCGGACCCGGACGTGCTGCGTCCCTTCGACGCCGCCGCCGACTACCTGCACCACGTGGACGGGCGCCCCCGCGAGGACGGGGTCCGCACGTTCTTCGCCTCCCGCGGCCTGAGGGTGCCGGAGGCCGACGCCCCCGAGGCGGACGCCGCCCCGGAGCTGACCGTCCTCGCCCTCGCCGAGCGCAAGCAGGGCTACTTCGAGCAGGTCCTCGAGCGCGACGGCGTCCGCGTGTTCCCGGAGGCCCAGGACCTCCTCGAGCGGCTGCGGGCCAAGGGTGTGCCGGTCGCACTGGTCACCAGCTCCAAGAACTCCCGCGCCGTGCTCACGGCCGGCGGCGTGCTGGACTTCTTCCCCGTGATCGTGGACGGGAACACCGCCGTCGAGCGCGGTCTGCCGGGCAAGCCGGACCCGGCGATGTTCTGGGAGGCCGCCCGCGAGCTGGGCGTCGACGTCGCGGACGCGATGGTCCTCGAGGACGCCGTCTCCGGTGTGAAGGCCGCCGCGGACGGCCGCTTCGGCCTCGTGATCGGCGTGGACCGCGAACCCGAGCTCGGCAAGGGCCGGCTCAAGGCGGCCGGCGCCCACCTGGTGGTCCAGGACTACGGGACCCTGCATCTGGAGGACCGCACCACCACCCCGTTCGACCCCGCGTGGGTGCTGCGCTGGGACCACTTCGACCCGGCCTCCGAGGGCACCCGCGAGGTCCTGTCCACCCTGGCCAACGGGTACTGGGGCACCCGCGGCGCCGTGCCCGGCACGCGCATCTCCTCCGTCCACTACCCCGGCACCTACATGGCCGGGGTGTTCAACCGGCTGACCTCGATGGTCCAGGGCCGGGTCGTGGAGACCGAGCACATGGTCAACATCCAGGACTGGACCCCGCTCGTGGTGACCCCGCGCCACGGCCGCCCGCTGCTGCCGGGTGAGGAGAACCTCGTGGAGTACGGCCAGGAGATGGACCTGCGCCGCGGCGTGCTCTCCCGCACCATGACCTTCGAGGACGAGCAGGGCCGGCGCACCACGGTCCACACCCGACAGTTCACCTCGCTGGCCAACCGGCACCTCGCCGCGATCGAGCTGACCGTCGTGGCGGAGAACTGGTCCGGGGACCTCACGGTGCGCTCGAAGATCGAGGGCCGCGTGGCCAACCTCAACGTCTCCGACGACCGCACCCTCGCCAACCAGCACCTCGAGCCGGTCCAGGCCCGGGAGATCGACGGCGAGACCGTCCTGCTCGAGACCGCCACCAACCAGTCCGGCATCCACGTGGCCGTGGCCACCCGCACCCGCCAGGTGGCGCCGGTGGGCCACCACGAGCCCATCCGCCGCCCCGTGGACGGCTCGGACCTGGTGGTCGGCCAGGACATCCTCCTCCACGTGGACGAGGGCGTGCCGCTCGTGCTGGAGAAGGTCGCCGCCGTCGCCACGAGCCACGACCACGCCAGCGCCTCCGTGTGGGAGTCGGCGGTGAAGGACGCCCAGCGCGCCCAGAACTTCCGCAACCTGCTGACCCTGCACGAGCAGCGCTGGGGCACCAACTGGGACCGGTTCTCCGTGCGCATCGACCTGGCCGAGCCGTACCGGCACCACCGCCGCTCCACGGCGGCGGAGACCGGCGGCGAGTACGCGCCGCCCGTCGTCGCCGCCGGCCACTCGGCCCCGGTGGGGTCGGCGGTCCCGATGGGCAAGGACGGCGCGTCGCTGCGCCAGCAGCTCGCGCTGAACCTGCACACGTTCCACGTGCTCCAGACGGCCTACGGCCGCCGCCGGGACCTGGACGCCTCCGTGGGGGCGCGCGGCCTGCACGGCGAGGGCTACCGCGGCCACATCTTCTGGGACGAGATCTACGTCTACCCCATGCTCACGCTGCGCCGCCCCGAGATCACCCGCGGCCTGCTGATGTACCGCTACCGGCGTCTCAACGAGGCCCGCGCCAACGCCCAGGCCGCGGGCTGGGCCGGCGCCATGTACCCGTGGCAGTCCGGCGCGGACGGCTCCGAGGAGACGCCCACCGAGCTGTGGAACCCGCGCTCGCGCATGTGGATGCCGGACAACTCCCACAACCAGCGGCACGTCTCCCTGGACATCGCCTACTCGGTGCTGCGGTACATCGAGATCACGAAGGACACGTCCTTCATCTCGGACTACGGCGCGGAGATGCTCGTGGAGATCTCCCGGTTCTTCATGTCCATGACCCTGCACAACGCCGTCACGGACCGCTACGAGATCCACGGCGTCATGGGCCCGGACGAGTTCCACGACGGCTATCCCGAGACCCCCGGCTCCGGCCTGCGCAACAACGCGTACACGAACGTGCTGACCTCGTGGGTGCTCGCGGAGACCGCCCGCCTGGTCCGCTGGCTGGACACGATCGACGACGGCCTGCCCGAGCTCATGGAGATCTCCGAGGAGGAGATCGAGCGCTGGGAGGAGGTCAGCACCCGCCTGACCGTGCCGTTCTTCGAGGAGGGCGAGGAGGCCGGCATCCTCGCCCAGTTCGAGGGCTACCAGGACCTGCTCGAGTTCGACTGGGAGGCCTACCGCGCCAAGTACGGGAACATCGGCCGCATGGACCTGATCCTGCAGGCCGAGGGCGACGCCACCAACCGGTACAAGCTCTCCAAGCAGGCCGACACCCTCATGCTCGGCTACCTGTTCTCCTCCGAGGAGCTGGACCGGATCCTGCGCCGCATGGGCTACGAGCTGCCGCAGGAGGCGTTCGAGCGGATGGTCACGTACTACGAGGCCCGCTCGACGCACGGTTCCACGCTCTCCCGCCTGGTGCACGCGTGGGTGGCGGCCCGCACGGACCCGGACCGCTCGTGGGACCTGTTCACGGAGGCCCTCGAGTCGGACCTCTCGGACACGCAGGGCGGCACCACCAAGGAGGGCATCCACCTGGGCCTGATGGCGGGCACCGTGGACACGGTGATCCGCTGCTACGCGGGCCTCGAGACGCGCGACGACGTCGTCCGGCTGCACCCCCGCATGCCCGCCCAGCTGCCCGGCGCCCGCTTCACCATCCGGTTCCGCCAGCAGCCCGTGGTCATCCACATGACCCAGCGGGAGGTGACGGTGGCCGCGGGCGAGGGCATGTGGCACGACGTGCCGATGATCATCGCCGGCCGCGAGCACACCCTCTCCCCCGGCGAGAAGCTGACGGTCCCGCTGGACTGAGGGCCGCCGTCGTCGGCCACCCCACCCCGTCCCTTTGGGGGCGAAAGTGGGCGGTATCCCGCGCGGATACCGCCCACTTTCGCCCCCGGACGCGGGAGGACGCGGGAGGACACGGGAGGACGCGGCTGCCGCCCCGGCTCAGCGCAGCGGCAGCTCGGCGCGGACCACCCAGCAGCCGCCCAGCGGGCCGGCCGTGAGGGTGCCGCCGAACACGGCCACGCGCTCGCGCATGCCGGCCAGGCCGAAGCCGCTGGCCATCGCGACCACCACGCGGTCGCGGCGGGGCTCGCCCTCGTCCATGGGGCTGGCGATGCACAGCACGAGGCGGTCCGCGCCCTCGAGCTGCGAGGTCAGGCGCACCGTGCCGCGGCGCGGGGCGTGCTTGAGGATGTTCGTCACCGACTCCTGCACCACACGCAGCACGGTCAGCTCCAGGGAGCGCGGCAGCTCGTCCAGCTCGGTCAGCGAGCGCTCGACCGCGAACCCGGCCGCGTGCAGCTGGGCCTCGAACTCGTCGAGGCGGGCCGGCAGGTCCACGACGGCGTCCCCCTCCGCCGTCTGCGCGTTGCGGGAGGAGCCGCGCAGCGCGGTGAGCATGCGGCGCAGGTCCACGAGGGACTGCCGGGCGGCCTCCTCGATGGCCTTCTCCGCGGCGGCCCGTTTGTCCGGGTCCCTCTGGGTGGGCAGCATGGCGGCCTGCATCGAGATCACGGTGAGCCCGTGCGCGACGACGTCGTGCAGCTCCGCCGCGATCCGCTGCCGCTCGGCCTCCGCGGCGCAGGCGGCGGCCTCCTCGGCCCGGCGCAGGGCCGCCTCGCGGTCCCGGGCCCGATGCCGGGATCGGCGGATCATGAAGGCCGGCACCGCCACGCACAGCGCGACGATGAGCGTGATGACCATGACGCCCTTGAGGCAGTCCTCGTCCGCCCACGTGCCGTCGGTGAGGACCTCGCCCGCGACGGTGAGCAGGATGAGGGCGCCCAGGGCGAACCAGACGAACACCCGGTGCGAGTACCGCGTCACCATGGCCGCGCCCAGGACGACCCCGCCACTGAACGCCTGCGGGGTGAGGTGCGCGTGGTCCGCCTCCACGAGGCCCACCAGACCGAACGTGCACCCGAGCAGTACGAACACCGCCGCGAGGGTGGGCTGCCACCCGAACAGCAGCGTGACCAGCACGCTCGCCAGGAACAGGACCCAGCGCAGGAGCGGCTCCCGCCCCTCACCCGTCAGCCCGCCGTCCTCCTCGAGGATGCCCGCGAGTTCGGGGTCGGCGCTCAGCCCGGCGGCCACCGTGGGCCCCAGCATCAGGGTGAGGATCTCCCCCAGCACCATGAGCCCGACGATCACGTAGAGGACGATCCGCGTGTGCCGGGAGACGGGTTCCGTGCGCAGGATCGCCGGCAGGCGGGAGCCCAGGGGAGACTCGGCAGGCGGGGGCGACGTCGCCGTCGTCGTCCGAGCCGGGGCGGGCGCCGCGATGCTCATCCGATGTCCACGAGGCCCGCGCGGGCGGCGCGGATGAGGATCTGCACGCGGTCACGGACCTGCCACTTGTCCAGGACCTTGCCGATGTGGGACTTCACCGTGGCCTCCGCGAGGAACAGGGCGCCGGCGATCTCCGCGTTGGAGGCGCCCTTGGCGAGCTCGCGGACCACGTCCAGCTCGCGCTCGGTGAGGCGCTCGTGCGGGGCGAGGGGCTCGGCCGGGCAGGGGGCGGTG
>NZ_JABFAZ010000041.1:93979-100769 GCF_017168505.1 Micrococcus sp. KRD077
AGATGTGTATAAGACACAGTGCTAATACCGGCCCGGCAGGGCCGACGCATCCTCCGACCGCAGACCCGACCCCCTCCGCCCGGCGCCCGCGCGTCGCGACCGTGAAAGGCCACCACCATGGCACCGTCCCCCCTGTCCCGCCGCTCCCTCCTCGCCAGCGGGGGAGTCGGGCTCACCCTCCTGCTCGCCGCGTGCTCCACCGGCCCGGCCGGAGGCTCGGCCTCGTCCTCGTCGGCCGGTGCGTCGTCGTCGGACGCCGCGGGCGGGGACGCCGCGTTCCCCCGCAGCATCGAGCACGTCTACGGCACCACCGAGATCCCGCAGCGCCCGACCCGCGTGGCCACCGTGTCCTGGGTGAACCAGGACGTGGCCCTCGCCCTCGGGGTGGTGCCGGTGGGCATGGCCGCCGTGGAGTTCGGGGGGAACGCGGAGAAGTCCACCGACTGGTTCGACGCGAAGCTCGCCGAGACCGAGGGCGCCCAGAAGCCCGTGCAGTGGTCCGAGGCCTCCGGCATCGACGCCGAGGCGATCGCCGCCGTGAAGCCGGACGTCATCCTCGCCGTCTACTCCGGCATCACGCAGGAGGACTACGACCGCCTCTCGAAGATCGCCCCCACAGTGGCCTACCCGAAGGACGTCCCCGCCTACGGCACCTCGTGGCAGCAGTCCACGGAGGTCATCGGCCGCGTGCTCGGCAAGGAGCAGGAGGCGGAGGAGCTCATCGCGGACCTCGAGCAGCAGATCAAGGACGCCGGCGAGAAGCACGCGGGCCTCCAGGGCGCGTCCTTCGTCTACGGCACCATCGACCCCGCCGCCGCGGACCAGATCAGCATCTACACGGACGTGGACAACCGCCCGAAGTTCCTCGAGCTGCTCGGCATGGAGCAGGCGCCGGTGGTGACGGAGAACTCCCCGGAGGACCAGGCGTTCTTCTTCACGTGGTCGCCCGAGCGCGCGGACGAGCTGGAGTCGGACGTGTTCGTCTCCTGGGCCGCCCAGGACTCGGTCCGCGAGGCCATCGAGTCCGACCCCCTGCTGGGCTCGATCCCGGCCGTGAAGGCCGGCGCCCTCGTCCTGCAGACGGACGAGCAGGAGGTCCTCTCCGTCTCCGCGATCTCCCCGCTGTCCATCCCGTTCGCGCTCGAGAAGGTCGTCCCGCCGATCGCCGAGGCCGCGAAGACCGCGCAGGGCTGATCCCTCCCCATGCCGTCCACGGCCCTGGCCTCCCCGGCCCGCGTCCGCGCGGGCGTGCTGATGGGCGCCCTGCCCGCGGCGCTGCTGCTGGCGGCGCTCGTGGCCGGCGTCGCCCTCGGCGCGCGCACCGTGCCGGCGACGACGGCGCTCGACACCCTGGGCGCGATCCTCACCGGGCACCCCGTGCCGGAGGGCATCGAGGCGGCGGCCGTGGCCTCCCGCGTGCCCCGCGTGGTGACGGGGGCGCTCGTGGGGGCGGCGCTGGCCGTGGCCGGCGCCGCCCTGCAGGGGGCCACCCGCAACCCGCTCGGCGACCCGGGGCTGCTCGGGCTCTCCGCCGGCGCGGGGCTGGCCGTGGCGGCGGGCATGGCGCTCGGCGTCGCCGGGTCCACGTTCGGAGTGCTGGCGCTGGCCGCCGTCGGGACGCTGGTCGCGGCCGCGCTCGGCTACGCGGTGGCGGCGGCCGCCACACGGAGTGGCCGGACGCCCGGCGCCCCCTCCCCCATGGCGCTCGTGCTGGCCGGCGCGGCGCTCACCGCCGGCGCCACCGCCGGCACCACGGCCCTGCTCGTGCTCTCCCCCACGGTCCAGGACCGACTGCGGTTCTGGGCCGTGGGCACGGTGGCCCGCGCCGACCTCGGCGAGGCGCTCGCCCTGGCACCCGTCATCGCCGTCGGGCTGCTCGCCGCCGTCGCCGTGGCCCCCGGGCTCGACGCCCTCGCCCTCGGCGACGACCTCGCGCACGGCCTGGGCGGGCGCCCGGAGCGGGTGCGCGCGGTGCTGCTGGGCGCGGTCGTGCTGCTCACGGCCGCGGCGGTGGCGCTGGCCGGGCCGGTCGGGTTCGTGGGACTGCTCGTGCCCCACGCGCTGCGCCGTCTGCGGCCGCCGAGCACGCGGGCCCTGATGGTCGGCTGCGCCCTGTGGGGCGCCGTCCTCGTGATCCTCGCGGACCTCGCCGGGCGGCTCGTCGTGGCGCCCGGGGAGATCCACCTCGGGGTGACCACCGTCCTGCTCGGCGTGCCCGTGCTGCTGGCGCTGCTGCGCCGCCCGGGGGTGGCCGCATGAGCCTCCAGTGCACCGCCCCGGACGACGTCGTCGCCCGCCTGCGCCGCGCCGACCGGCGCCGCCTCGGAGGGGCCTGCGCGGGCCTCGCCGTGGCCGTGCTGGTCCTCGCCCTGCTGCGCGTGGTGTGGGGCACGTACCAGGTGACCGTCCCGGACCTCGTGCGGATCCTGGGCGGGGAGACGATCCCGGGAGCGAGCTTCATCGTGCTGGAGGAGAAGCTGCCCCGCGCCGTGGCCGCAGTGCTCACCGGCGCCGCCCTGGGCGCGGCCGGCGCGCTCTACCGGCGCACGCTGCGCAACCCCCTGGCCTCGCCGGACATCCTGGGCGTCACCCAGGGCGCCGCGGCGGCGGTCGTGCTGGGGATGCTGGCGACCGCCGGGCAGACCGGCGGAGGATCGGACCTGATGCGCGCCGCCACGGCACTGATCGGTGGCCTCGCGGCGGTGGTCGCCGTGTTCGCCACGGCCCGCTCGGTGGGGGGCGAGCGGTTCGTCGTGGCCGGCATCGCGGTGGCGGCGGCGGGCCAGGCCGTGGTGGCCGGGGCCATGCTCTCGCTGGCCCAGCACGACCTGCAGTCGGCCACCGTCTGGATCGCCGGCTCGCTCAACGGGGTCACGTGGGGCCGCATCGCGCTGCTCGCGGGCGTGCTCGTGGTCGCCCTGCCGCTGGCGGGGGTGCTCCACGCGCGGCTGGCCCCCGCCGACGTCGGCCCGGACCTCGCGCACGCCCTCGGCGCCCGGCCGCGTCCCACCTCGGCCGCGGCGCTGGGGCTCGGCGCGGTGCTGGCCGCCGTGGCGACCGCCGTCGTGGGGCCGCTGGCGTTCGTGGCGCTGCTGGCCACCCCGGTGGCGCGCGGGCTCACCCGTGGCCTGCCCTCCCTGCCCGCGGCGGCGCTCACGGGCGCCGCGCTCGTGCTGCTCGCGGACCTCGTGGCCGGTGAGGCCGTCCCCCTGCTCACCGGTGCCGCCCTGCCCACCGGTGTGCTCACCGGCGCCGCCGGCGCCCCGCTCATGCTCTGGCTGCTGCTGTGCCAGGGCCGGACCCCAGGAGGCGTGCGCTCCGCATGACCGCTCCCCCGCTCACCGTCCCGTCCCCCGCCGCACCGCGCGCCGGGGCCGCCGACGACGTCGCGATCCGCCTGCGCGGCCTGACGCTCGGCTACGGCCCGGCCTCGGCGCCGCCGATCGTCGCGGACCTCGACCTGGACGTGCCCGCCGGGCGCGTCACCGCGATCATCGGCGCCAACGGCTGCGGCAAGTCCACGCTGCTGCGCGGCCTGACCCGCCAGCTCGCCCCGCGCGCCGGGAGCATCGAGGTGCTCGGTCGGGACGCCGCCCGCGTGTCCGCGCGCGACTACGCCCGCACCGTGGCGCTGCTGCCCCAGCATCCCGTGGCGCCCGAGGGCATGACGGTGGCGCAGCTCGTGGCGCGCGGCCGTCACCCGCACCGCGGGCTCCTGGGCGGCCGGGCCGCCGGCGACGACGCCGCGGTCGCCGCGGCGCTCGAGAGCACCGACCTCGTGGAGCTCGCCGAGCGCGAGGCCGGCACGCTCTCCGGCGGGCAGCGGCAGCGGGCGTGGCTCGCCCTCGTGCTCGCCCAGCAGACCCCGGTGGTGCTCCTCGACGAGCCCACGAGCTACCTCGACCTCAGCCATCAGGTGGAGGTGCTCGACCTGGTGCGCACGCTCCCGGACCCGCGTGGCGAGGGCCGGGCGACCGTCGTCGCGGTGCTGCACGAGCTGAACCTGGCGGCGCGCAGTGCGGACCACATCGTGGCGATGGCCGCGGGCCGGGTGGTGGCGCAGGGCACGCCGGGCGAGGTGATCGTGCCGGAGGTGCTGGCCGAGGTGTTCGGCCTGGACGCGGACGTGGTGGCCGACCCGCTGCTGGGCCACCCCGTGGTGCTGCCGCGGGGGGACGGGGACCACCGATGAGCGCCGACGGCATGATCGTGGCGCACACGCGCGTGGTGTCCGTGGAGCAGCCGTGCCGCGGGTTCCGGCGGATCGTGCTGGCGGGCCCGGACCTGGAGGCCGCCAGCGGGGACCTGCTGGGACTGCTGCCGCCCGGCGTCGCCGACCTGCACGCCCTGTACCGGGGCGCGCGGCCGCGCCGGGACGCCTATGTGAAGCTGCTGATCCCCCCGCCGGGCGGGACGTCGGCGGACCCGGACCTGTCCGCCGGGTTCCGCGCCGGGTTCCTGGCCATCCCCGAGGAGGAGCGCGGCTGGATGCGCACGTACACGGTGCGCTCGGCCGGGCTCGTGCGGCTCGACGGGCGGCAGGTGCCCTCGCTGACCGTGGACGTGGTGCTGCACGGCGACCCGGACGACCCCGCCGACCCGCATCAGGGGCCGGGCCTGCGCTGGGCGCGCGCCGTCCAGGCGGGGGACGCGGTGAACGTGCTGGTGCCCTCGGCGGAGGCGCCGGCGTGGTCCGGCTGGCGGCAGACGGGGGCGCACCGTGTGCTGGCCGTGGGCGACGAGACCGCCGTCCCCGCCCTGGTGTCCGTGGCGGAGGAGCTCGCGGACCCGTTCGGCGGGTTCGACGGCGAGGCGGACCTCGTGCTCGAGCTGCCCCACGACGGGCAGGCCGCCGACCTCATCGCCGAGCGCCTGGCCGTCCCCGAGCCGTGGGACTGGCGGGCCGTGACGGAGCTGACGGACCGGGGCCGCGTGCGCCTGCACGTGGGCCGCCGGGCGCCGGGGGCGCCGTCGGGGTCCTGGGCGCACGCCCGCCTCGCCGCCCTGCTGGGCGTGGACCCCGACGACGCCGGCGGGCCGGTCGCGCCGCCCGCGGCCTCCGTCGAGCGCGAGTGGACCGTCGCCGCCCTCGAGGCCGACGAACGGCCCGAGGCCTACGTGTTCCTCGCCGGGGAGTCCGCGATGGTGCGCGCCCTGCGCCGGCTCAGCGTGGGCCCCGGCGGCGTGCCGAAGAAGCACGTCTCCTTCATGGGCTACTGGCGGGAGGGCCAGGCGGAGAGCTGAGGAGTGGGGTGGTGGAGCGCCGCTCCGCCCTCGCACCGGCGTCGGGCTCTCCCTACTGTGGGAGTTCAGCACCCGATCGAACCGAAGGAGAGATTCCCATGACCCGCACCGTGATCATCGGCGGCCACGGCAAGGTGGCCCTGCTCGCCGCACCTCTGCTGGCGGAGGCCGGCCACGACGTCGTCTCGATCATCCGCAACCCCGATCACGCCGAGGACGTCCGCGCCGCCGGCGCCGAACCGCTCGTCCTGGACATCGAGAAGGCGGACCAGGAGGAGCTGCTCCACGCGCTGCGCGACGCGGACAACGTCGTGTTCTCCGCGGGCGCGGGCGGCGGGGACGCCCAGCGCACCCGGGCCGTGGACCACGACGCCGCCGTCGCCAGCATGCGCGCCGCCGAGGCCGCGGGCGTGCGGCGCTACGTGATGGTGTCCTACCTCGGCGCGTCCCTGCACCACGACGTGCCCGAGGACGACCCCTTCTACACCTACGCGCAGGCCAAGGCCGAGGCGGACGAGGCGCTGCGGGACTCCGGGCTGGCCTGGACCATCCTCGGTCCCGGCGCCCTGACCGACGAGGAGCCGTCCGGCCGCATCACCGTGGACCCGGACCTCTCCGACTCCGATGCCCCGCAGCGTGGGGCCAGCCGCGGCAACGTCGCCCGGGCGATCGTGGCCGTGCTCAGCGAGCCGGGCACGGTGGGCCGGAAGATCGACTTCGTGGACGGCGACGTGCCCGTGGCCGAGGCCGTCCGCGGCGACTGACGCGCCGCCAGCGCCGGGGACGGCCCCTCAGGCCAGGCCGAGGCGGCGGTCCACGGTGCCGAGCACGCCCATGAGCCCGGTGAAGCCGGCCAGGATCCCGGCGAGCACGACGCCCACGCTGCGGCGGCCGAGCCGCGGCACGTCGAGGAACGGGTACGGGTACCAGTCGATGCGGGGCCCGCGCGCCATGGTCACCGCCGCCCACATCAGCGGGATGACCGAGGCCAGGCCGGCGCGCCGCGGCGTGATCTGCCCGCGCGGGTCGAACAGCGCCCACACCGCCGGGGCGAGCACGGGGTTGACGATGTGCTGCAGCGCGTCGTTGAACCGGTAGAGGAAGGTGTCCTGCTCGCGGCCGCGCAGCACCGCGTTGTAGACGATCCCCGTGACCATCACCGAGCCGAGTCCGGCGGTGCGCACGGCCCAGAACGCGTCCGACGTGGGCGCCTCACGACGCGCGGCCAGCGTCAGCGACGTGCCCGCGACCAGCGCGTTGGACAGCCACGTGAAGTACGCCGGCTGGTTGAGGGCGTGGGACCAGCCCGCGGGGAACCCGCCCTGATAGCCGACGCCCGGGATCACCATGGAGTCCTTGGACATCCCGATGGGGAACGAGGTCAGGCACCCGATCAGCGGCAGTGCCCCCGAGACCTGCCACGCCAGGCGGGTCCGACGGTCCACCGGCGGCACGGGACGCGGCTGCAGCCGGGACACGACGGCGTGCGCGATCCGCCCACGGACCCCCTGCGGGGCGGGGCGGGTGCGGCGGAGGGAGGGCAGGC
>NZ_JABFAZ010000042.1:0-21184 GCF_017168505.1 Micrococcus sp. KRD077
CACCGCGGACACGGGCGCCCGGGGGATCTCCGCCGTCGTGGTCCACAAGGACACCCCCGGCCTGTCCTTCGGCCCCAACGAGAAGAAGATGGGCTGGCACACCCAGCCCACGCGCCAGGTGATCTTCGAGGACGTCCGCGTGCCCGTGGCCGACCGCCTCGGCGAGGAGGGCGACGGCTTCCGCATCGCCATGAAGGGCCTCAACGGCGGCCGCCTGAACATCGGCGCCTGCTCGATCGGCGGCGGCCTGGCCGCCCTGGACAAGGCCACCCGCTACCTCAAGGAGCGCAGCGCGTTCGGCGAGCCGCTCACCACCAAGCAGGCCCTCGTCTTCGAGCTGGCGGACATGTCCGTGAAGCTGGAGACCGCCCACACGATGCTCATGCGCGCCGCGGACGCCCTGGACCGCAACGACCCGGACACCGTGCGCCTGTGCGCCATGGCCAAGCTCGTGGCCACCGAGTCCGGCTACGAGGCCGCCGACACCGCCCTGCAGCTGCACGGCGGCTACGGCTACCTGCACGAGTACGGCGTGGAGAAGCTCGTCCGGGACCTGCGCGTCCACCGGATCCTCGAGGGCTCCAACGAGATCATGCGCATGATCGTGGGTCGCGGCCTGATCGGCTGACGCCGGGGGGCCCGCACGGTCGCCCCCACAGCACGGCGCCCCGCGGTCACCACACGTGACCACGGGGCGCCGTCCGTCGGGGCGGGCTCAGCCGAGCTGCAGCGGGTCCACCCCGGTCACGGGCTCGAAGTGCCCAGCCACGTCCTCGGCCGAGACGTCCTCGAGCCGGGCCGGACTCCACGCCGGATCCTTGTCCTTGTCCACGAGCAGCGCACGGATGCCCTCGGCCATGTCCGGCTCGCGCATCAGGTGGGTGCCGATCGTGAACTCCTGACGCAGCGCGTCGGCCACGGTCAGGTCCGCCCCGCGTGCGGCCAGCCGGCGCTGGGCCTCGTGGGCCACGGCGACGGCGGTCGGGGACTTGGTGCGGATGGCCTCGGCGGCCTGCCCCGCGGCCTCGGCATGCTCCCCGCCCGCGGCGGCGCGCTCGTCCAGGGCGGCGAGGACCTCGGCGGCCGACTCCCGGCCGTAGGCGTCCTCGATCCACTCCCGGCCGGCCACCAGCGCGGACGCGGGCCGTGCGTCCTCGGCCACCGCGAACCGGGCCAGCACCTCGTCGGCGGCGGCGAAGGCGGCCTCGTCGCGCCCGCCCGCGTCCGCGGCCGAGCCGAGGGCGCCGAACGCCGCGGCGAGGGCCTGCTCGAGCTCGTCCAGCCGGGCGGACTCCACGAAGACGTCCGCCAGACCCAGGGCCACCGCGTCGGAACCGGAGGCGTGCGCCGAGGTCGCGGCCAGGTGCCGGCCCGCCTGGAAGGGTGCGCGGGCGAGGTGGAAGGAGCCGCCGACGTCGGGGGTGAACCCGATCGCCGTCTCGGGCATGCCGGCGCGGGTCCGCTCGGTGGCCACGCGATGCGAGCCGTGCGCGGACACGCCCATGCCGCCGCCCAGGACGATGCCGTCCATGAAGGCCACGTACGGCTTGGGGTAGGTGGCGATGCGCTCGTTCATCGCGTACTCGTCGCGGAAGAACTGCTCGGCCTCCGCGAACCGCCCGGCCAGGAGCGAGGAGCGCAGGGAGACGACGTCACCGCCGGCGCACAGTCCCTTCTCCCCGGCGCCGCGGATGAGCACGCCGCG
Source organism: Micrococcus sp. KRD077 (assembly GCF_017168505.1). Taxonomy (NCBI): domain Bacteria; kingdom Bacillati; phylum Actinomycetota; class Actinomycetes; order Micrococcales; family Micrococcaceae; genus Micrococcus; species Micrococcus sp. KRD077. The sequence continues at coordinate 1,706 of NZ_JABFAZ010000042.1, forward strand.
CACGGCGGGGTCCGCGGCCCAGTCGGTCAGGGCCGCGTCGATCGCCCGGACCATGTCCTGCGTCAGCGCGTTCAGGGCGCGCGGACGGTTCAGCGTGATGCGGCCGAGGCCGTCGCGGACCTCGAGGAGCACCTCGTCCGCCGCGCCGTCCTGCCCAGCCGCGGGGGCCGTCGTCGCCGTGGTCTGCGCGTCGCTCATCGGTGCTGCCACCCCGCCTCGCGCTTGGCCGTGAACGCGTCCATGCCCTCCTTCTGGTCCGCCGTGGCGAACGCGGAGTGGAACACGCGGCGCTCGAAGGCGATGCCCTGGGCAAGCGTGGTCTCGAACGCGGCGTTGACGGCCTCCTTGGCCATCCAGGAGGCCGGCTTGGACTTGGACGCGATGGTCGCGGCCACCTCCAGCGCCTCCTCGAGGGCCTTCTCGTCGGCCACCACGCGGGAGACGAGCCCGATGCGCTCGGCCTCCTCGGCCCCGATCATGCGGCCGGTGAGGATCATGTCCATGGCCTTCGCCTTGCCCACGGCGCGGGTCAGGCGCTGGGAGCCTCCCATGCCGGGGATGACGCCGAGGTTGATCTCGGGCTGGCCGAACTTCGCGCCCTCGCCGGCCACGAGCACATCGGCCATCATGGCCAGCTCGCAGCCGCCGCCGAGGGCGTAGCCGGTCACGCACGCCACGATGGGGGTGCGGGCACGGGTGAGCCCGTCCCAGCCGGCGAACCAGTCGGCCGCGTACATCTCGGAGAACTCCTTGGTGGCCATCTCCTTGATGTCCGCGCCGGCGGCGAACGCCTTGGGGGAGCCGGAGAGCAGGATCGCCCCGATCTCCGGGTCGGTGTCCAGCTCCTGCACCGCCGCGACGACGGCACGCATCGTCGCCTCGTTCAGCGCGTTCAGGGCCTTCGGCCGGTTCAGGCGGATGTGGCCGACCCGGCCCTGCCGCTCGACGATGATCGGCGACTCGGCGCCGTCCGGGGTGGTCTGCTCGCTCATGCCTCGCTCCTGTCCGTGTGTGATGCTCGGATGTCCTCGATGATGCCGGAAAAGTCGCGGGCGGCGCCTTCTCCGGCGGCGTACTCGGCGTATTTGGCCTGCGCGAGGCGGCCCAGGTCGGCCGCCACGCCCTGCTCGTCCAGGGCCGCGAGCGCGAGCCCGAGGTCCTTGGCCATCAGGGCGCCGGCGAAGCCGGGCTGGAAGTCCCGGTTCGCGGGGGAGCCGGGGACGGGGCCGGGCACCGGGCAGTTGGTGGTCAGGGACCAGCACTGCCCGGAGGCCTTGCTCATCACGTCATACAGGGCCTGGTGCTGCAGGCCCAGGCGCTCGCCCAGGACGAAGGCCTCGGCGACGGCGATCTGCGTGACCCCCAGCACCATGTTGTTGCAGATCTTCGCGGCCTGGCCCAGGCCGGCGGCCCCGCAGTGCACGATCCGCGCGCCCATGACCTCGAGCAGCGGCAGCACCTCGGCGTACACCTCGTCCGAGGCGCCCACCATGAAGGCGAGGGTGCCGGCCTCGGCGCCCACCTGGCCGCCCGAGACCGGCGCGTCGGCCGCCCGCATGCCCGCCGCCTCCGCCGCCGCGGCCGCCTCGCGGGCCTCGGCGACGTCGATGGTCGAGCAGTCCAGGAACACGGTGCCGGGCCGGGCGGCGGCGAGCAGGCCGCCGTCGCCGTCCTCACCCCGGTAGACGTCCAGCACCAGGCGTCCGTGGGGGAGCATGGTCAGCACGACGTCGGCCTCCGCGGCCGCCGCGGCCGTGTCCGTGACGGTCTCGACGCCGGCCGCGCGGGCCTTCTCGAGGGCCTCGGGGACGAGGTCGAAGCCGAGCACGCGGTGACCCGCGGCGGCGAGGTTGGCGGCCATGGGGCCGCCCATGTGGCCGAGGCCGAGGAACAGAACGGTGGTCATGGGGTCCTCCTGGTCAGGACGGGCTGCGGGGCGGTCAGGAGCCGGCCGGCATCACGAAGCTGGCGCCCTCGCGCACGCCGGAGGGCCAGCGCGTGGTGACGGTCTTCGTCTTGGTGTAGAACTTCAGCCCGTCCGTGCCGTGCTGGTTCAGGTCGCCGAAGCCGGAGGCCTTCCAGCCGCCGAAGGTGTAGTAGGCGATCGGCACGGGGATCGGCACGTTCACGCCGACCATGCCGGTGTCCACGCGGGTGGAGAAGTCGCGGGCGGCGTCGCCGTCGCGGGTGAAGATGGCCACGCCGTTGCCGAACTCGTGCTCGTTCACGAGCGTGAGCGCCTCCTCGTAGTCCTTCGCGCGGACCACGGAGAGCACCGGGCCGAAGATCTCCTCGCGGTAGATGCTCATCTCCGGGGTGACGCGGTCGAACAGGGTGGCGCCCACGTAGAAGCCGTCCTCGTGGCCCTCGACGACGACGCCCCGGCCGTCCTCGACCAGGTCGGCGCCCGCCTCGACGCCGGCCGCGATGTAGCCCTCGATGCGCTCCTTCGCGTCCTTCGAGACGACGGGGCCGAAGTCCGAGGACGCCTCGAGCGACGGGCCGACCCTGAGGTCCTTCACGCGCTCGCGGAGCAGTGCGATCAGGCGGTCGGCGGTCTCCTCGCCGACCGGGACGGCCACGGAGATCGCCATGCAGCGCTCGCCGGCGGAGCCGAAGGCGGCGCCGACCAGGGCGTCGGCGGTCATCTCGAGGTCCGCGTCCGGCATGACCACGGCGTGGTTCTTGGCCCCGCCGAAGCACTGCGCGCGCTTGCCCATGCGGCCGGCGTGGGCGTAGATGGACTGCGCGATCGGGGTGGAGCCGACGAAGCCGACGGCCTTGACGCGCGGGTCCTCGATGAGCGCGTCCACGGCGGCCTTGTCGCCGTGCACCACGTTGAGGGCGCCGGCGGGCATGCCGGCCTCGAGGGCCAGCTCGGCCAGGCGCACCGGGACGGAGGGGTCGCGCTCGGAGGGCTTGAGGACGAAGGCGTTGCCCGCCGCCAGGGCGATGCCGGCCTTCCACAGCGGGATCATCGCCGGGAAGTTGAAGGGCGTGATGCCCACGGCCACGCCGAGCGGCTGGCGGATGGAGTGCACGTCGATGCCGGTGCCCGCGTCGGCGGTGAACTCACCCTTGAGCAGGTGCGGGGCGCCCGCGGCGAACTCCACGACCTCGATGCCGCGCTGGATGTCGCCCTGGGCGTCCGGGAAGGTCTTGCCGTGCTCCTGGGCGAGCACGGTGGCCAGCTCGTTCATGTTCTCGTTGATCAGGTCGACCCAGCGCAGCAGGATGCGGCCGCGGCGCTGCGGGTTCAGCCTCGACCACGCGGCGAAGCCCTCCTCGGCGGAGGCCAGGGCGGCGTCGATCTCCTCGGCGGAGGCCAGCGGCACGCGCCCCGCCACGCCGCCCGTGGCCGGGTGGTAGACGTCGCCGTGCCGGCCGGAGGCGCCTTCGCGCCGCTCGCCGTGCACGAAGTGGGGGATCACGGGGGCGGTCTCGGTGGGCGCGGTCTTCTCGGACATGGGGGCTCCTCGCGGGTCCAGGCGGAAGGGCGGACGTCGGTGGGCGCCGCCCACGGCGGGCGGGGCGGGCCCGGCCGTGCGTGTGATCTGGGTTACTCATCCGCTAATCTAAAATGAGAACGTAGGACATGCAACTATCGAACTCGGGGGGTATCCCGAGGAGGAAGGGAGGGTCCGCCCATGGACCTGTCGAACCAGAGCGCGATCGTCACCGGCGGGGCCTCGGGCCTCGGCCATGCCACCGCCCGCCGTCTGGCGGACGCGGGCGCCGCCGTCGTGGTGGTGGACCTGCCGGACCGCGAGGGCGAGACCGTCCGCGCGGACGCTGTGGCCGCCCTCGGTCCCCGTGCGCGCTTCGTGACGGGCGACGTCACCGCCGAGGACACCGCCCGGGAGGCCGTGGCCGCCGCGCTGGAGGCCGGGCCGCTGCGGGTGCTGGTCAACTGCGCCGGGGTGGCGACGCCGGGCAAGCTCGTGGGTCGCGACGGGCCGCTGTCCGCCGAGGTGCTGAGCCGGGTCCTGGCGATCAACGCGGTCGGCACCGTGTCGATGATGGCCCAGGCCGCCGCCGCGATGAAGGCGCAGGAGCCGCTCGGCGAGGACCGCGGCGTCATCGTGAACACCGCCTCCGTGGCGGCCTACGACGGGCAGATCGGCCAGATCGCGTACTCCGCCTCCAAGGGCGCCGTGGTTGCGCTGACCCTGCCCGCGGCCCGCGAGCTCGCCTCCTCGCAGATCCGCGTGGTCACGATCGCCCCCGGTCTGATGGAGACGCCCATGATGGCCGGCCTGCCCGAGGCCGCCCGCGAGGCGCTGTCCACCAAGACCCCGCATCCGGCCCGGCTCGGCCGACCCGAGGACTACGCGCTGCTCGTCGAGCAGATCGTGTCCAACCCGTTCCTGAACGGCGAGGTCATCCGGCTCGACGGCGCCGTGCGCCTCGAGCCCCGCTGAGCCGGACGGTCCGGAGGCCGGAGGGCGCGTCAGGAGGAGGTGTGCTCCGCCGTCGCGGGCGCGCCGGCGTCGGGGCCGTCGGCCTGGAAGTCGCCGGCCTCGGCGCGGAACCGGCCGAGGACGTCGATGAGGGTGTCCACGTCCGCCGGGTCGAAGCCGGAGCGGCCGAAGACCTCTGCGTTGAGCGTCTCCGTGGCGGCGACGGCGACGCGCCGGCCCTCGTCCGTGAGGGCGAGCACGAGCGCGCGGCGGTCCGACTCGTGGGGGGTGCGCTCCACCAGCCCGGCGGCCTCGAGCCGGTCCACCGCATTGGTCACCGAAGTGGGGTGGACCTGCAGGAGCGCGGACGCCTTGGACATCCGCATCCGCTTCTCGCGCGAGAAGTTCAGCAGCGCCAGCAGCTCGTACCGCGCGAAGGTGAGGCCGTAGGGCTTGAGCGCGGCCTGCGTACGACCCAGCAGGATCTGCTGGGCCCGCATGATGGAGGTGATGGCGGCCATCGGGCGGGCGACGTCACCCCATCCGTGACGCTCCCAGTTCCGGGCGGCCTCCCGGATGGGGTCCTGGGCGAGGGGTGGCTTCTTCATGGCGCTCCAGACTAGCGGCGCACCGGGGGTCCCCCGCCACCGCCGGACGAGGACGGGGCGGCGGCGAGGAACGGCCCGGTCAGCGCTGCAGGTCCAGGTCCTCTTCGCGGAACTCGGTGCCGTAGCCGTCCGGAGCGGCGCCCGTCTGGGCGCGCTCGACCTCGGCCTTGCGCAGCTCCACGCGGCGGATCTTGCCCGAGATGGTCTTCGGCAGCTCGAGGAACTCGATGCGGCGGATGCGCTTGTACGGGGGCAGCTGGGTGAGCGTGAACTGCAGGATCGCCCGGGCGGTCTCCGCGGTGGGCTCGTGGCCCGGGGCGAGGGTGACGAAGGCCTTCGGCACGGCCAGGCGCAGCTCGTCCGGGGTGGGGACGATCGCGCCCTCCATCACGGCCGGGTGCTTGACCAGCACCGACTCCAGCTCGAACGGGGACACCTTGTAGTCCGAGGACTTGAAGACGTCGTCCGCGCGGCCCACATAGGTCAGCACGCCGTTCTCGTCGCGGCGGGCGATGTCACCGGTGTGGAACACGCCGTCGCGGAACACCTCGTCCGTCTTCTCCTGGTTGCCGTAGTAGGACTTCAGCAGGCCCACCGGACGCGGGTCCAGGCGCAGGCAGATCTCGCCCTCCTCGGCCTCCTGGCCCGTGAGCGGGTCGAGCAGGGTGACGTCCATGCCGGGCAGCGGGCGGCCCATGGAGCCGATGACGACCTTCTGGCCCGGGGTGTTGGCGATCTGCAGGGTGGTCTCGGTCATCCCGAAGCCGTCGCGGATCGTGGTGCCCCACGCCTTGTGCACCTGGTCGATCACCTCGGCGTTGAGCGGCTCGCCCGCGGAGATGGTCTTGGTCGGCGGGGTCGTCAGCTGCGCCAGGTCCGCCTTGATGAGCATGCGCCACACGGTGGGCGGGGCGCAGAAGCTCGTGACGCCGTAGCGCTCCATGTTGGCCATCAGGGCCGCGGGGTCGAACTTGCGGGCGTTGTGCACGAAGATCGTGGCCTCCGCGATCCACGGGGCGAAGAAGTTGGACCACGCGTGCTTGGCCCAGCCCGGGGAGGCCACGTTGAGGTGCACGTCGCCCGGCTCCAGACCGATCCAGTAGAGCGTCGTGAGGTGGCCGACCGGGTACGAGGTGTGGGTGTGCTCCACGAGCTTCGGCTTCGAGGTGGTGCCCGAGGTGAAGTAGAAGAGCAGCGTCTCGTCGGCGGGGGTCGGCTCGGCCGGGGTCAGCTCGGTGGCGGCGTCGGCGGCGTCGTCGTAGGAGAGCACGGTGTGGCCGGCGACCTCGGGGGCGCGGCGCGCCGGGCCCTCCGCGAAGACGCCCGGCACGTGCACCAGGTGCAGGCCCTCGCCGACGCCGGCGAACTTGGCCAGGTCCTCGGCGCCGGCCACGGCCCACGCGGCGCCGGCGCGCGTCACGCGGTCCTCGAGGTCCCCGGAGGTCATCTGCGTGGTGGTGGGCACCATGACCACCCGCAGCTTGATGCAGGCGAGCATGAACTCCCACAGCTCCACCTGGTTGTTCAGCATCAGGATGAGGCGGTCGCCGCGGCGCAGGCCCTGCGCGGAGAGCCAGTTCGCCACCCGGCTGGAGGCCGCGGAGAGCTCGGCGAAGGTGCGTTCGGTGCTGCGCCCGTCGTCCTCGGCGATGATCAGCGCCGGCACGTCCGCGCGGGCCGGGTCCTGGGCCAGGCGGTCGAACCAGTCGAAGCCGAAGTTGAAGTGCTCGAAGCGGGGCCACTCGAACTCGGCGCGGGCGCGCTCATAGTCGGTCTGGCACTCGACCAGCAGGTCGCGGGCCGCGCGGAACACCTCCGTCGGTGACGGGGCGGCGACGGCGGTGGGGTCCTGGACGGTCATGGGTCCCTCCTCGGGATGGCTGCTGAACGGATCCTTGGCCGGGGGCCTGTGATCTGGAACACTACTGGCAGACCTGGATAGTTGGAAGTCCTACAGTCGGATTCGCGGCGAAACCGCCCGCCGTCGTCGGACCGCCCCCGAAGGAGAGCCATGACCGCCATCGCCGACCGCCCCGTCCCCGACTCCGGCGCGCCCGCCGCCCCTCCCGGCCTGCCCCACGTGGACCTGCTCCGTCTGCGGGACCGCCTCGAGCCGGCCGAGCGTGCCCGGCTCGACGCGATCGAGGACCACCTGCAGACCCGCGTGCGGCCGCACCTGACCCGGTATTGGGACGCCGAGGAGTTCGCGTTCGACCTGCTGCCGGGCCTGGCCGAGCTGGGTCTGGGACGCCTCGTCCTGGACGGCTCGTCCTCGCTGTTCCAGCAGCTCGTGCACGCGGAGATCGCCCGTGTGGACCTGTCCCTGTCCGCCCTCGTGGGCATCCACAACGAGCTCAACCTCGGCATGATCGCCGGCCTGGGCTCAGAGCGTCAGAAGGCCACGTGGCAGGGGCGCCTCGAATCCTTCGACGCCCTGGGCGCGTTCTGCCTCACCGAGCCGGACCACGGCTCGGACATCGCCGGAGGCCTCGCCACCACCGCCACCCGCGACGGCGACGAGTGGGTCATCCGCGGCGCCAAGCGCTGGATCGGGGCCGGCACGATCGCCGACGTCGCGCTCGTCTGGGCGCGCGACACCGCCGACGGCGAGATCAAGGGCTTCGTGGTGCCCACCGACACCCCCGGCTACGAGGCCACCAAGATCAGCGGGAAGATGGGCCTGCGGATCATGCAGAACGCGGACATCACCCTGGACGTGCGCCTGCCCACGGACGCGATCCTGCCCGGCGCCACCACCTTCGCCGCCACCCGCGCCCTGCTGCGCGACTCGCGCATGTGGGTCGGCTGGCAGGGCGTCGGCGCGCAAATGGGCGTGCTGGACGTGCTGCGCTCCTACGCGCTGCGGCGGCAGCAGTTCGGTCGCCCGCTGGCCGCGTTCCAGCTGATCCAGGCCCAGATCGCCGAGGTCGCCGGCAACCTGGCCGCCTCCGCCGGGATGATGCTCCAGGTGGACGCCCTGCGGCAGGAGGGGCGGATGGAGATGATGCACGCGGCGATGGCCAAGGCCACCTCGACCCGGCTGGCCCGGTCCTCGGCGGCGCTCGCCCGCGACGCCCTCGGCGGCAACGGCCTGCTCACGGAGCACGAGATCGCCAAGATCATGGGGGACGTGGAGGCCATCTACTCCTACGAGGGCTCCTACGGCATGAACACCCTGATCGTGGGGCGTGCCCTCACGGGCGTCTCGGCCTTCGTGTGAGCCACGCGTCCTGCAGGTCCTGGATCAGCGGGCGGTGGGCGATGAGCAGCAGCACGCCGGCCACCGGGATGACCACCTCGAAGCCCAGCCAGAGGTAGCCGGCCGCGCCCGCCACCCCGCCCAGGAAGAACAGGGCCACGAGCAGCGCCAGCAGTCCCACGCGCCGCGGTTCCCCGACGACGGGGGCCGCGGCCGCGGGCGCGTTGCGGTACAGGATCTTGCCGAGCTCGACGCCGATGTCCGTGACCATGCCCGTCACGTGCGTGGTGCGGATCGGCCACGCCCCGATGCGGGTGATCAAGGCGTTCTGCAGGCCCATGGTGAAGCACAGCACGGCCACCACGACCAGCGGCCGGTGCGCATCGCGGACGTGCTCGGCGAGCAGGCCGAACACCAGCATGCCGACGCCCTCGAGCAGGAGGATGTTGGCGTAGCGCGAGCGGAGGCCGTTGACCCGGCCCCAGTTGAACACCAGCGCGCAGACGACCGCGCCCAGGATGAACATGGCCAGCGCGAGCAGGCCCGTGCCGACCAGACCCGGGGCGTGGAGGACCGCCGCGTCCGCCATGGACGCCACGATCCCCGTCATGTGGGACGTGTACGTGGCCACGGCGACGAAGCCCACGGAGTTGAGGATCCCCGCGATCGCGGTCAGCACCAGCGCCAGGTGGGTGTTGCGGCGCACGGTGCGCTCGGGGGCGCACAGGTTGAGCACCCCGCCACCCTACGACCGGACGCCGCCGTCGGCGCCGACGCGGGAGGCGCTGTCGTCGACGCCTCCCTCACCGTGCCCGGGCTCAGTAGCTGGAGTAGCCGTCCTCCGACAGGGTGTGCTTCTCGTCGCCGGTGATGGCGGGGTTGAACACCGAGATCAGGTGCATGTCCTCGGTGCCGCCGCGCAGGTCGTGCGGCTCGTGGTCCGGCAGGACGTAGATGACACCCGGCGTGATCTCGTGGACGGTGCCGTCCGGCTCCACCACGGAGCCGTTGCCCGCGATGCAGTAACAGGCCTCCTTGTGGTTGCGGTACTGGAGCTTCGAGGACGATCCGGCGCGCACGATCGTGTGGGCGACGGCGAAACCCATCTCGTCCTTCGCGGTGATGAGGCGTTCGGAGGTGCCTCCGCCCCACTCGACCTTCTCGACGTCGTTCCGGCTACGGGTGTACATGGCGTTCCTTTCGGCGAGCTCTGCGGGTCGGGCAAAGGGCCGTAGCCCTGGCTCCATCGTAGGGATGCCCGTCTCAGACCATAAGGGGCAACACGTGGGGGCTCATATGGGATGAAATAGTCCAGATCCACTATGATGTGCATCATACCCGGCATACGCTTCATCTTGACCCATGCGGGCCGGAGATGGAGGAGACGCGATGGCAACGCAGGCGAGGGATGGCCGGTTCTCCAATGAGGTGTTGCCCCAAGACGAGAGGCCTAGTCGTTTCGGTCCGGGGCTAATCATCGCCGCGTCCTTCATCGGGCCGGGGACCATCACAACCTCCATCGTTACCGGAGCCGAGCAGGGATTCGTCCTGGCCTGGGCTGTCGTCTTCTCAATTTTGGCCACCATCGTCTTGCAGGAGATGTCGGGACGGTTGGGCCTCGCGACCCGCATGAGTCTCGGACACGCTCTGCGCGAGGTGTTCTCCTCGGTGCCGGCACGACTTGTCATGGCGATCCTCGTCGTCGCGGCGATCGGCATCGGAGGGGCGTCCTACGCCGGTGGTGACACAGTCGGCACCGCCCTCGCCTTAACTAGTGTGACCGGACTCAGTCAGCCCGTGGTCGTCATCGGGATCGTCCTCACGATCGGCATTCTGCTCTGGACAGGCAGCTACAAACTGATCGAGCGGGTGCTGACCGTCATGGTCGGGTTATTGGGGCTGCTGTTCATCGTCACTGCAGTCCTAGTTCAGCCTCCGATCGGCGACCTCTTGATGGGCATGTTCATTCCCCGGCTGCCACCCGGCACGGCGTTGCTGGCGGTCGCACTGATCGGGACCACCGTGGTCCCTTACAACCTCTTCCTGCACGCGAGTTTGGTGCAGGAGAAATGGGGGCCGGGTCTGGATTCGCGGGAATCTCTCCGAGCGGCGAGAACGGACACGGCGGTGTCGATCTCCGTCGGAGGTGTAATCACTCTGGCCGTGATGGCGACGGCGTTCGGTGGGATGTACGTCAAGGGCATGCAGGCCGAGACCGGTCGGGACCTCGCCTCCGCCCTGGAACCCCTCCTCGGGGACGCGGCTGGCTGGGTGTTCGCGGCGGGCATGTTCGCGGCCGGGTTCACGTCCGCCGTAGCTGGCCCGCTCGGCGCGGCGTACGCGATTGCCGGCACACTGGGCCAGGACACCGATCTGCGCAGCGTCCCTGCTCGCATCGTGTGGGGCGCAGTCCTTGCGATCGGTGCCCTCATTGCCCTGACGGGAACGAATCCCACGGAGGTCATCGTCATCGCACAGGCGGCGAACGGGCTTCTCCTGCCCATCGTGGCCGTATTCCTGATGGTCGTGATGAACAGTCGTCGGCTGATGGGCTCGCATCGGAACGGCCCACTGGCCAACGCCCTGGGAGGGCTTGTCTGTCTTGTCGTCATCGGGCTCGCGGTTTACCAGCTGGGCGGGCTTGCCGGGCTGTGGGATTGAGGCCCGGCGATGACGCGCGCCGCCGAATGACGTCCCTTACCGACTGTCGTGAGCCGACGGCATGCGACTGAGTCATTCCTCCCGTCACCCGTTTCCTGAACGAAAGCGCTTCGACACGCCGCCGTTTCATCAACGAAAGACCTCGACACGCCCCGTCCGGCCCCTCCCGGTCGCCCTGTGACGCGGCCTACACGTGTGGGATACTGGCGGCACGCCGCATGCCCCGCGCGGGAGAGCGTCGGCGCGCGTCCTGCCCCGGCCGGCCGCGTGAGCAGGCCGCCGAAGGAGCAAACCCTCCCCGGGAATCTCTCAGGCATCCGTACCGCGTGGGGTCAGGCGCTCTGGAAAGCGTCTCACTCCGTCGCGCCCGCGTCCGGACCGAGACCACCGACGGTGCAAGCCGCCCACCCGGGCGTCGGAAACTCTCAGGTCCATGACAGAGCGGGGAGGAGCAGACCCACGCCGTGACCACGGCAGGATCCCCCCGGAGGTACCCCGTGACCAGCCCCCAGACCACCGAGAGCACGACCGCGCTGCCCCACGAGCGCGTCGAGCCCAAGGACACCGCCTCGGCCCCCTTCGTGGCCCGCCACATCGGCCCGCGGCCCGCGGACGTCGAGCACATGCTGCAGACCCTGGGCTACGACTCGCTCGAGGCCCTCGTGGACACCGCCGTCCCCGCCGGCATCCGCCAGCCGAAGCCCCTCGAGCTGCCCGCCCCGCTGACCGAGTCCGCGGTCCTGGAGCAGCTGCGCGAGATCGCCGGCCGCAACGTCATGAAGACCCAGATGATCGGGCAGGGCTTCTCGGACACCGTCACCCCGGGCGTCATCCTCCGCAAGGTGCTGGAGAACCCGGCCTGGTACACGGCCTACACGCCGTACCAGCCGGAGATCTCCCAGGGCCGCCTCGAGGCCCTCCTGAACTACCAGACGATGGTCCAGGACCTCACCGGCCTGGACATCGCCAACGCCTCTCTGCTGGACGAGGCCTCCGCCGCCGCCGAGGCCGTGCTCCTCATGCACCGTGCCAACCGTCGCAGGACCGACGGCGTCACCCTCCTCGACGCGGACCTCTTCCCGCAGACCCTCTCCGTGGTGCGCCTGCGTGCCGAGGCCGTGGGCATCGACGTGCGCGTGGCCGACCTCTCCGCAGGCATCCCGGAGGACGTCCGCGCCGAGGTCGAGGAGAAGGGCCTGTGCGGCGTCGTGCTGCAGCAGCCCGGCGACTCCGGCCGCATCCACGACCACGCCGCCGTCATCGCGCAGGCCAAGGAGGCCGGCGCCCTCGTGACCGTCGCGGCGGACATCCTCTCCCTCGCCCTGATCACCCCGCCCGGGGAGCAGGGCGCGGACATCGCCGTCGGCTCCACGCAGCGCTTCGGCGTGCCCCTGTTCTTCGGCGGCCCCCACGCCGCCTACATGGCCGTGAAGGAGGGCCTGCAGCGCAGCATGCCGGGCCGCCTCGTGGGCGTCTCCTACGACGACGCCGGCAAGCCCGCCTACCGCCTCGCCCTCCAGACGCGCGAACAGCACATCCGGCGCGAGAAGGCCACGTCCAACATCTGCACCGCCCAGGCGCTGCTGGCGATCGTCGCCTCGATGTACGCCGTCTACCACGGCCCCCAGGGCATCGCCCGCATCGCGCGCCACGCCCACGCCCAGGCCGTCCGCCTGGCGGAGGCGCTGCGGGCCGGCGGCGTCGAGGTCGCCGAGGAGCACTTCTTCGACACGATCACCGTCCGCGTGCCCGGCCGGGCCGAGCAGGTCCTGAAGGCCGCCGAGGAGAACGGCGTGAACCTGCGCCTGGTGGACGCGGACACCCTGCGGATCGCGGCCGATGAGACCACCGTCGACGCCGACCTCGTGGCCGTCCTGACGGCGTTCGGCCTGGACGCGGGCTCTCTGCCGGCCTCCGCGCACGAGGGCGCCGTGGCCACCCCGGCCGTGCCGGAGTCGCTGCGCCGCTCCTCCGCGTTCATGACGCACCCGGTGTTCAACACCCACCACTCGGAGACGAAGATGCTGCGCTACCTGCGCCGCCTCTCCGGCTACGACCTGGCGCTGGACCGCACCATGATCCCGCTGGGCTCGTGCACCATGAAGCTCAACGCCACCGCGGAGATGGAGGCCATCTCCTGGCCCGAGTTCTGCTCCATCCACCCGTTCGCGCCCGACCACCAGACCGAGGGCTGGCGGTTCCTGATCGCGGACCTGGAGTCCAAGCTCGCCGAGATCACCGGCTACGCGGGCGTCTCGGTGGCCCCGAACGCCGGCTCGCAGGGTGAGTTCGCGGGCCTGTGGGCCATCCGCCAGTACCACCTGGCCCGCGGCGAGGGCGAGCGGGACATCTGCCTGATCCCGGCCTCCGCCCACGGCACCAACGCGGCCTCGGCCGTGCTGGCGGGGCTGAAGGTCGTCGTCGTCGCCACCGCCGACGACGGCACGATCGACGCCGCCGACCTGGACGCCAAGATCGCGGCCAACGAGGGCCGCATCGCGGCCATCATGATCACCTACCCCTCCACGCACGGCGTGTACGACGCCGACGTCAAGGAGGTCTGCGCCACGGTGCACGCCGCGGGCGGCCAGGTGTACATCGACGGCGCCAACCTCAACGCGCTCGTGGGCCTGGCCCAGCCGGGCGAGTTCGGCGGAGACGTCTCCCACCTGAACCTGCACAAGACGTTCTGCATCCCGCACGGCGGCGGGGGCCCGGGCGTGGGCCCCGTGGCGGTGGGCGAGCACCTGGTGCCGTACCTGCCCTCCCGCGAGGCCCTGATGACCGCGGCCCCGCACGGCTCGGCCGGCGTGCTGCCCATCTCCTGGGCCTACATCCACCTGATGGGCGCCGAGGGCCTGCGCTCCGCCACCGCGCACGCGCTGCTGGGCGCCAACTACATCTCCCGCCGCCTCGCGCCCCTCTACCCGACGCTGTACACGGGCAACGACGGCCTCGTGGCGCACGAGTGCATCCTCGACCTGCGCGAGCTCACGGCCCGCACGGGCGTGACCGCCGAGGACGTGTGCAAGCGCCTCATCGACTACGGGTTCCACGCCCCCACCCTGGCGTTCCCCGTGGCCGGCACGCTCATGGTGGAGCCCACCGAGTCCGAGGACCTCGAGGAGATCGAGCGGTTCATCGAGGCGATGGAGGCCATCCACGCCGAGATCACCGCCGTCACCCCGGAGACCGTGGCGGACTCCGTCCTGCGTCGCGCCCCGCACACCCTCAACGTCCTGATGGCCGACGAGTGGGATCGCCCCTACTCGCGCGCCCAGGCGGGCACGCCGGTGCCGAGCCTGCGTCTGGACAAGTACCTGCCGCCGGTGGGCCGCATCGACGGCGCCTACGGCGATCGCAACCTCGTGTGCTCGTGCCCGCCGCCCGAGGCGTTCGAGGGCGCCGTGGCCGACACCGCCGACGAGGACTGAGAGGATCACCCCCATGAGCGATTCGACGCGCAACTCCCCGCTGCACCCGGTCCACGAGGCCGCGGGCGCCACGTTCACGGACTTCGGCGGCTGGAACATGCCCCTGAAGTACGGCTCCGAGCTGGCCGAGCACAAGGCCGTCCGCACCTCCGCAGGCCTGTTCGACCTCTCCCACATGGGCGAGATCCGGGTCACCGGCCCGGAGGCCGGGGCCATGCTGGACCACGCCCTCTCGAGCGTGCTCTCCACGTTGAAGCCCGGCCGCGCCAAGTACGCCCTGTGCCTGACGGACGCCGGCACCGTCCTCGACGACACGATCGTCTACCGGATGGACGACGGCGAGGCCGGCTCCGAGCCCGACTACCTGGTGGTGCCCAACGCTGGCAACATCGCCGCGGTCCACACCGCCCTGAACCAGCGGGCGTCGGGCTGGGACGCCGTCGTCGAGGACGAGTCCTCGACCACCGCCCTCGTGGCCGTGCAGGGCCCGCAGGCCGAGAGGATCCTCGCCCGGGCCATGCCGGAGGCCGCGGCGCAGCTGGCCGAGCTGAAGTACTACGGCCACCTGACCCTGACCGTGCCCACGGACGCCGGTGACGTCATCGCCGTCGTCGCCCGCACCGGCTACACCGGTGAGGACGGCTTCGAGCTGTTCCTGCCCGCCGCCTCCACCGCCGAGGCCGGCGACCGCGGCTCCGCCGTGTGGAACACGATGCTCTCGGCCGCGGACGAGGCGGGCGTGGAGCTGACGCTGTGCGGGCTCGCCTCGCGGGACTCGCTGCGCCTCGAGGCGGGCATGCCGCTCTACGGCAACGAGCTGGACACCGGGCACCAGCCGCACGCCTCTGGCGTCGGCTTCGCGGTGCCCGCGAGCAAGGAGGCCGACTTCGTCGGACGATCCGCGCTGGTCGGCAGGGACGACGTCGAGGAGGTCCTCGTGGGGCTGCAGGGCGCGGGTCGGCGTGCCGCCCGGCACGGTTACGCCGTGCTGGACGAGTCCGGCGAGCGGGTGGGCGAGGTGACCTCGGGCGCCCCCAGCCCGACCCTCGGACACCCCATCGCCCTGGCCCGTGTCCGCCGCGACGTGGCCGCCGAGGGCACGTCCCTGCAGGTGGACCTGCGCGGCCGCGGCGAGCCGTTCACCGTGGTGGCCACGCCGTTCTACCGCCGGGAGCGCTGAGCCCGACGCAGCCGTCCCTCGGCCCGCCGCTCGGCGGTCCCGGGGCCCTTCGCTAGACTCGGGCTCCGGGCCGTCGTCGCGGCCCCCCGTCCCGCCGTCCACCTGCAGGAAGTCCGCATGACTCACGTCGCCGCCCGTGCCCGGGTCCCCCTGAAGGGGCTGCTGGTCTTCCTCGCCGTCGCCGCCGTCCTGCTCCTGCTGGGCATCGTCACCGTCCTCCGCGGCGTGGCCGCCGACGCCGCCCGCGTGGACATCGTCACCGTGCTGGACGGCAACACCGTGGTGGTGAACCAAGGCGGCACCGAGCGGACCGTGGTCCTCGCCGGCGTCACGAGCGCGGGCCGCAACCCGGAGGGCCTCAAGGTCGGCCCCAACCTCTGCATGGGGGAGGAGTCCTACTCCTGGCTGCGTGATCGGCTCCCGCAGGGGGCGACCGCGAGCATGACCACCTCGGACGAGGGCGCGCCCGAGGGGATGGAGAGCGCGGTCATCTCGATCGGCGGCGGCACCGTCAACGTGGCCATGGCGGAGGCCGGCATGGCCGCCCCCACGGAGGTCGCCGTCGGCAAGCGCCTGGCGGAGGAGATCGCCCAGGCCAATCAGGAGGCCGTGGGTCGCGGCGTGGGGCTCTACGACATCGAGGAGCCCTGCACGTACCAGAACCGGCTCTACGAGGCCCAGTTCGCCCTGGAGCAGATCCCGGAGGACGCGGAGGCGTCCCTGACGAAGATCGACGAGCGAGCGGTGGAGTACGCGGCCGGCCTGGACCAGGTGCGCCTGGTGCAGCAGGAGATCCGGGCCCTCGACCCGGAGAACGGCACGTTCGCCGACCTCGCCTACGGGCCGGCCAAGGAGTCGCTCCTGGCCGAGGCGGACCCGGTGGTGGAGCACGGGATGCAGGTCCTGAAGGACCTCAACACGCGGCGCAACGAGATCGCGGCCCGTGGCTGACCCCGCCGCGCTCAGTCCAGGGCGAGGGTGACGAGCCCGAGCTGGGCCGCCCGGATGATCAGCTGGACGCGGTCGCGGACCTCCAGCTTGGCCATGATCCGCGTGAAGTTGGCCTTGACCGTGGACTCGGAGACGAAGAGGTTCGCGGCGATCTCCGGGTTCGACTGACCCCTGGCCAGCAGCCGCAGCACGCCCAGCTCCCGCTCGGTGAGGTCGGAGCCGTCGGGGCTGCCGGGCTGCACCGAGGTGGGGCCCACCGTCGGCCGGTCCCGCTCGATCGAGGCGAGCAGCTTGGTCGCCACGGCGGGGGAGAGCACGGACTCGCCGCGATGGACGGCCTGAATGGCGCCCAGGATGGCCGGCGGCTCCGCGTCCTTGAGGAGGTAGCCGCCCGCTCCGGCGCGCAGGGCCGGCACGAGGTAGTCCTCGGACGTGAACGTGGTGATCGCCAGGACCCGGATCGCGGGGTGGGTGTCCTTGATCCGGCGTGTGGCCTCCACCCCGTCCATCAGGGGCATCTGCATGTCCATCAGGACCACGTCCGGCTCGATGGCGGCGCACGCCTCCACGGCTTCGACGCCGTTGGCGACCACACCCACGCAGGTCATGCCGGGGGCAGAGTCGACGAGCACGCGGAGCGCGCCGCTCATGAGCGGCTGGTCGTCGGCGATCAGGATGCGCAGCTCTTCGGACACGCAGGTCAGCGTAACCGGTGCTGTGGCGCATGCCACCTTGTCGGCGTCGGGGCGAGGCCGGGGTGCCCGCCGGCCGTCATCTGCGCCATGCCGCGGCGCGGCCTGTGCGCGGCGTGCACCATTTGTGACGGGCGTCATACATACTGGGGCCATGAAGACTCGCGCTCTCCTCGCTTCCGCTCTCCTTCTCGCCTCCACCCTCGTCGGCGCTCCGGCCGCCGCCGCCTCGGCGGCCTCGGCCGAGGACGACGTCGTCACGACCCTGGGCCTCGGCAAAGGCACTGCGGAGTGGACGTGCCGCCACTTCGGCATCTGGTGCGACTGACCCCGGGGCGGTCCGCCCCCGATGCCTGATTCGAGCCCATCGACCCCCTCCGTCCGGAGCGGCGCGCCCTCCCGGGCGCGCCGCTCTTCGGCGTGGCGTCAGGCGCGCAGCCTGCGGTGGCGCGCGTTCTGGGCCGCGGCGCCGCTGAGCCGCGTCTATCTCGCCTTCGGGTCGGCGTTCCTGCTCGCCTCGACCGCGTCCGACATCGGTCTGTTCGGCCCGGGCCACGGCGCCATCCCGGTCCTGGACGGGATCGCCATCGCGTCGGCGACCAGCGCCTTCCTCGCCCAGTGGTGGCGCAGCACGGTGGGCTTCGCCCTGCTCCTGCCCGGGGCCGTCGCGACCGTCGTCGGCGGTTCCGAGGTGCTCTTCGCCGTCGTCGCGCCCGTGGTCCTCGGGGCCGTCGCGGCGACCGCCCGTTCCTGGGGGTTCGTCGTCACGGCCGCCGTCCTGGCACTGACCTGGGGCGTCGCCCAGCCGTTCGCGGTGGGTCAGTCGAACGCGACGTGGTTCATCCTGCTGCTCATGTCCATGGGCCTCGGCGGCGGGCTCTTCATCCGCGAGAGCCTGACCCGGCGGGAGCGGGACCGCCGCCGGGTGTTCGAGGCGGAGGAGCGGGCCCGGCTGGCCGCCGAGGCCGAGCGTCGCTCCCTGGCCCGCGACCTGCACGACGTGGTCGCGCACAACCTCACGATCATCTCGATGCAGGCCCGGACGGCACGCTACCTCGGCGCCCCGGAGGCGGCTCAGGGCGTGCTGGATGTGGTGGGCGACTCCGCGAAGGACGCGCTGCGGGACCTGCGGCGCATGCTCTCCATCCTCCAGGAGGACGGGATCGTGGACCCGAGCGGTGAGCCGGGCGCCGCGGGGGGCGCGGACGGGGCGACGTCCGCGGATCCGGTGCTGTCCGTGGCCCAACTGGCCGAGGAGCTGCGCAGTCTCGGCATGACCGTGGAGACGGACGTCCGCTGCGACCAGAACGCGATGCCGATCTCCGTGCGCTCCACCCTGCACCGGGTGCTCCAGGAGGCCACCACGAACGTCGCCAAGCACGCCGGCGAGGGCGCGCGCGTGTGCATCGAACTCCGCGACGCGGGGCCGGACGTGGTGCTCGAGGTGGAGAACACCGTCACCGAGCGGTCCGGCCCGCCGCAGTGGAACTCCTCCGGTGTGGGCCTGAACTCCATGCGGGATCGCGTGGCCACCTTCGGCGGCACGATCGAGGCCGGGCCGGGGGGCTGGGGGTGGCGGGTGCGCGCGGTGCTCCCCAGGTCCGTCTGACGAGGCCGACGCCGTCGCAGCGGCGGACCAGACCCATGTGACCTGCATCACATCAGGGCCCGAAAGTCTGCACCTTCCGCCACTGTCGGGGGCGCCGTCGTCCCTCCTAGAGTGGGTCATGCCCCATTGAGACGGTGCACAGTGCGAATCACGAGCCGGGATACATGCCTGAGGGGATGCGGGCCCCGGACGCGGTTCCGAGAAGGACGATGGCCATCCGGCCATCGTCCTTTCTCGTTGTCGGGCGTGCTCAGGCCGGCTCGGCGGGCGACGGCTCCGGGGTGACCGTGCGGACGAGGGGACGGGCCGCCGTCCGGCCCAGGGCCATGAGCACGGCGGCCGGGAAGCCGATCACCGGGATGAGCATCGGCAGGATGCCCGCCGCGCCCTGCGTGAGCACCACCAGGCCGTAGAGCATGCCGATCAGCGCGTACGCCAGCACGTGGACCCACTGGTTGAGCACGTGCCGGAACGCCCAGTTCACGAGCAGGCACAGCGGCAGCCCCACCACCAGCCCGGCGACCCCGACCACCGTCAGCAGCGGTGTCAAGCTGCCGAAGGCCTGCAGGCCCGGGACCACGGCCAGGATCGCCACCACGGCGGCCATCACGAGGTTGGGCAGCAGCCAGGCCACGAGGAACCCGTTCAGTCCCATGCGCAGCTGCGGGCGGGGGCCGGAACGGGCCGCGCGGCGACGGGCACGGGCGGCGGACGCGACCGGGGCGGGGGTGGTCATGGCGGGAAC
>NZ_JABFAZ010000042.1:21284-38847 GCF_017168505.1 Micrococcus sp. KRD077
CGTCGGGCGGGTCCCCACTGTAGTGGGCCGGGCTGGACGGGCCCCGGGAGAATTCCCGGTCAGGCGCGCCGGTCGCCGTCCACGTGGAAGGTCAGGTCCTCGACGCCGGGGAAGGACTCGATCTCCTGGAACGCGTCCCAGGCGTCGCTGTCCGCCTCGGCGTCCGCGGGCAGGGTCACCGTCAGGGCGCCGATCTCCCCGTCGATCACCTGCAGGCGCAGCTCGAGCTCGTGTCCTCCCGCGGAGCCGGAGGCGAAGCGGCCGCGGACAGGCCAGACGCAGTCGTTCGGCACCGCGCGCCGGACGTCATCGTCGGTCTCGACGACGAGCGGCACCCAGTCCGGGACCTCGCCGGCTTCACGGATGGCCTCGGCCACCGAGGTGACGGTGCGCGCGTGCGGCAGCTGGGAGCGCAGCGCCTCGGCCCCGGGCAGGTCCCGGCCCTCGGCCAGCGCCGGGTCGAGCAGGGTCTCGAGCAGCACGCGCACCTCCACCGGCAGCTCGGCGGTGGGCTCCGGCTCCACCTCGTCGACCGTGTCCTCGTCCAGGCCGGCGGGGCCGGTGACGGCGAGTTCGACGGCGTCGCGGCGGGTCCGGCGGGCGTCCTCGTTGGCCAGCAGCATCGCCAGGGAGGCCGCTGCGGCCAGCGCGACGCGCGGGGCGGGGACGCCGACCCGCTGGAGCCGACGCACCACGGCGCCGTCGATCCTGTCGTTCAGGCCGGTGGCGCGCAACGCGACCGCCGCGACCGCGCCGCCGACGGCCAGCCCGCCGAGCCCGCGCAGGGCACGCGCGGCGGGGGAGGGGGCCACCTCGCCGTCGGCGATCGCGGCGGTGTGGAGGGCGTTGGCGGTCTCGGCCGCGAGGAACGTGCCGCTGACGGCGGCCTCGAGCTCTGCGAGGGCCCGACGCTCGCGCCCTCGGCGGGCGTGCGGATCCAGCAGGGTGAGCCCGCCGACCGCGGCCGCCGCCGCCAGCCCGTAGAGCCGGCCGCCCGGGGCGAGGGCGCGCTGGCGCAGCGCGGGGAAGACGGCCTCGACGCCGTCGACGGGAACGGACGACGCCGAGTGGTGGACCTCGCCGGGGACGGACGGGGCGGGGGAGGGGAGCTTCATGCCCCCAGTGTGGCGCACCGCCCGGCTCAGGACGAGTCAGCGGCCCACGTGCGCGCTCAGGCGGAGCGCAGGCCGCCCTGCCACAGGGCGGCGAACGGCGTGCGGCCCTCCACCGCCTGCGCGATGCCGGCTCGCACGAACTCCTTGGCGCGGCGCGCGGCCTCGAGCGTGGTGGCACCCTTGGCCAGCTCGGCGGTGACGGCGGCGGCGAGCGAGCAGCCCGCACCGGAGACGCCGGACTGGCCGATCTTCGGGGCGGAGAGCACCTCCACGGTGTCCCCGTCCACGAACACGTCCACGGCGTCCGGGCCGGGCAGGTGCATCCCGCCCTTGGCCAGGACGGCCGCGCCGGAGATCTCGTGGATGCGCCGAGCGGCCGCCGTCAGGTCCTCGACCGAGCGCACGGTCATGCCGGAGAGCTGCTCCGTCTCGAAGTGGTTCGGGGTGGTGAAGGTGGCCAGCGGCAGCAGCTCGGCCTTGAGCGCCTGGTCCGTGTCCAGGGCGTGGCCCGGCTCCTGGCCCTTGCAGATGAGCACGGGGTCCAGGACCACGTGGTCCCACGCGGCGCGGCGCAGGGCCGCGGCCGAGGTGCGGATGACCTCCGGGGAGCCCTGCATGCCCAGCTTCACGGCGCGCAGCCGCTCCGGGTAGTCGCCCTGGATGGCGTCGAGCTGCTGCTGGAGGATCTCGGTGGGCACGGGGAAGAAGCGGTGGTTCCAGTCGTCCTCCGGGTCGAAGGAGACGATGCAGGTCAGCGCCACGATGCCGAAGACGCCCAGTTCCTGGAACGTCTTGAGGTCGGCCTGGGCGCCGGCGCCGCCGGTGGCCTCGGACCCGGCGATGGTCAGGGCGAGCGCCGGGGCGGAGGCGGAGTGCTGGGGGGAGTGCGCGGTCTGGGGCATGCGCCCATGGTAGGACCGACCACGGACGGGAAGCGCCCGACAGCCGGCGGTGTTCACTGGGGAGCCAGGGTCCTCGGACCCGGAGCGTCCGCCCGGGCGCCCCGAGCGACCCGCGAAGGAAGGGGACGGACGTGCTCGAGCTCCTCACCGGCACGGGCCTGGCCACCTCGGCCGGGCTCAACGCCTACATCCCCCTGCTCGCCCTGGGTCTGCTGGACCGGTTCACGGGGCTCGTCGACCTGCCCGCGGGCTGGACGTGGCTCTCCGCCGACGCCTCCCTCTGGATCCTCGGCGTCCTGCTCGCGCTCGAGCTCGTCGCGGACAAGATCCCCGGGGTGGACGCGGTCAACGACGCCGTCCAGACGGTCGTGGGAGCCGACACGGTCACGGTGGGGGCCGCCGCGCCCGTGCTCTCGGCGGCCGAGGACGTCTCGGCGGCCGGCCTCGTCGCGGCCGCGCTGTTCCTGCCGGTGCTGGTCGCCGTGCTGGTGGTCGCCGTCGTCGTGGGCCTGTGGCTGCTGGCCCGGCGGTTCCGCGCGCGGCGGACGCGAGGCCGTGCCGCGGCCGTCCCGGGTGGGCCAGAATGGACGGCATGATCCTCATCAACCTGAAGTTCACCGTCCAGCCCGAGCGTGCCGACGAGTGGATGGACGCCGTCGCGAAGTACACCGCGGACGTGCGCTCTGAGCCCGGCAACCTGTTCTTCGAGTGGTACCGCCCGGTGGAGGGCGGCCCGAACGAGTACTTCCTGCTCGAGGGGTTCACGGACGAGGGTGCGCAGGCCCACGTCGCGTCCCCGCACTTCCAGGAGGGCCTGGACGCGATGCGCCCGCTGCTGGCGAGCACGCCCCAGATCATCTCCGAGCAGGTCGGTGCGGAGGGCTTCGGCCCGATGGGCGAGCTGCAGATCGACTGAGCCCGCCCCCGGCCAGAGGAGGCGACGGCGCCCGCGTCACGAGCGTGACGCAGGGCGCCGTCTCTGTATCCGGGGTCACACCCTGGCTACGGTGAGCGCATGAGCGCCGAGCAGAACAGCACCCAGACCCCCGGCCACCGCACCGCCCACGTCCCTGCCGGCCAGGATCTCGGCCACCGCTGGTCCACCCGCGAGGCCGATCACGACGATCCGGCCGACCGCCGCGCCGTCCGCCAGATCGCCGAGCTCGCCTTCGCGTCCACGGCCGAGGCCGACCTCGTCGAGGCGCTCGCCGACGGCGCGGAGGGCTGGCTGCCCCAGTACTCCCTCGTGGCCATGACCGCCGCGATCCCCGGCACGGACCTGCAGTCGGACCCGATGGGCTACGGCACCCTGGTCCGGGCCCACATCGACCACGCCGAGGTGATCGCCCTCGCCCCGCACGGCGTCCTGCCCGAGCACCAGGGCGAGGGCGCCGGCACCGCGCTCGTCAACGCTCTGCTCCAGAAGGCCCAGGCCGACGGCGAGGAGGTCGTGGTGGTCTACGGCTGGCCCGAGTACTACGCGAAGTTCGGCTTCCACCAGGCCTCCGAGCACGGCGTGCACGCGGCCTTCGCCCGGCAGCCCGAGGCGCTGCAGATCCTCACGCTCCAGGACGGCGCGGAGGTGCCGGCCGGCGAGTTCCGCTACCCGCCCGCGTTCGGGGCGGAGAACGCGCAGGTCGCC
This sequence comes from Micrococcus sp. KRD077, assembly GCF_017168505.1. Classification (NCBI taxonomy): domain Bacteria; kingdom Bacillati; phylum Actinomycetota; class Actinomycetes; order Micrococcales; family Micrococcaceae; genus Micrococcus; species Micrococcus sp. KRD077. Next base: position 24,944 of record NZ_JABFAZ010000042.1, read on the forward strand.
GGCCGCTGAGGGCGGGGCGTCAGCCCACGAGTCGGCGCACGGCGGCGAGCGTTCGTTCGGCCTCGGCCGGCTCGGCCGTGAGCCGCGCGATGACCTCCGCGAGGTCCGCGCGCAGGCCGGCCTCGGCGTCGTCGGCCGGGGCGTGGAGCCACGCCCGCAGGGCGCGGTTGTGGACGGCCACCACGGCCGCCGCCAGCCCGACGGCGACCCCGCCGCGCGCGGGCGTGTCCGGCAGGGCCGTGGCGAGCCAGCCGGAGAACAGCTCCGTGTAGCGGTGCGAGGTGAGCAGCTCGCGCGTGCGCAGCGCCTGGGAGCCGCGCAGCAGGCGGGAGCGCGCCCGGGCCCGGTCCGGATCGGCGGTGTGATGCCGGAAGACCTGGAGGACCGCCTCCTCCAGGGCCTCCCGCACGCCGAGGGAGGTGCCGCGCAGGAAGTCGTCCAGGCGGGCGAGCAGCGCCGCGTGGTCGGCGAAGACCACCTCCTCCTTCCCGCCGAGGTGGCGGAAGAAGCTGGCCCGGCTCATGCCGGCCTGGCGGGCGAGCTGGTCGGCCGTGACGGCGTCGTAGCCCTCGCGGTCCAGCAGGTGGATCAGGGCGGTGAGGGTGTCCTCGGCGGGCGTCGTCATGCGGGCCATGGTGCCACGGGCGCGGAGAGGAGGTGAGACTGCGTCTGATTCTGTGAGATGGCGTGTCAGTCGGTGTAGGGTGATGACGGACACACCCATCTCTCCGACCCCGCCCGGGAGGCCACCATGACCGAGACCCTGCCCACCGTCGAGCCCGAGTACGACGTCGCCACGCCGCTGGACACCGACTTCTACCTCGCGCTCGCGGACGTCTCCGACGCCGAGAAGGACGTGTGGCGTCGGGCCCGCGCCTTCGCGCTCGAGCCGGACGTGCTGCCCCGGATCCGGGAGGCGTGGGACCGTCACGAGTACCCGCTCGACCTCGTGGCCCGCCTGGGCCAGGCCGACCTGCTGCGCGACGGCGTCCCCGTGGACGGGCTGCCCGAGATCTCCCGCGTGGCCGCGGGCCTGGCCATGATGGAGCTCTCGCGCCTGGACGGCTCGATCGCCACGATGACGGGCGTGCAGGGCGGTCTGGCCATGCGCTCGATCCAGCTGTGCGGCAGCGAGGAGCAGCGCGCCGAGCACCTGCCGGCCATGGCGCGCGGCGAGCTCTACGGCGCCTTCGCGCTCACGGAGCCGACCCACGGCTCCGACTCGGTCTCGCTGGAGACCCGCGCCGAGCGCGTCGACGGCGGCTGGCGGCTGCACGGGCACAAGAAGTGGATCGGCAACGGGGCCGCCGGCGGGGTGACCGTGGTGTGGGCGCGCAGCGCCGAGGACGAGAAGGTCCGCGGGTTCATCGTGCGCCAGGAGTCCGAGGGCTACACGGCCGAGGTCATCAAGGGCAAGGTCGCGCTGCGGGCCATCGACCAGGCCCACATCACCCTCGACGGCGTGTTCGTGCCCGACGCCGACGTCCTGCCCGAGGCCCGCTCCTTCAAGGACACCTCCCGCGTCCTCTTCGCCACGCGCGTGGGGGTCGCGTGGTCCGCCCTCGGGAAGGCCGTGGGCTGCTACGAGGCGGCGGTGCACTACGCGGGGCAGCGCGTCCAGTTCGGCCGACCGCTGGCCGCCGCCCAGAGCGTGCAGACCCGCCTGGCCGAGATGCTCTCCCAGCTCACCCAGGTGCAGCTGCTCGTGCTGCGTGCGACCCGGCTCGAGGACGAGGGACGGCTCACCGGGCCGATGGCGTCCATGGCCAAGTACTCGGCGACGCGCGCCGCGCGGTCCATCGCCGCGAACGCGCGCGACCTGCTCGGTGGCAACGGCATCCTCATCCAGAACGAGGTGGCCCGCCACTTCGCGGACATCGAGGCGATCCACACCTACGAGGGCACCGAGACCGTGCAGGGGCTGATCATCGGCCGCGAGATCACGGGGGTCGGCGCGTTCGTGTGAGATGACGCGAGCGGGGGCGGCGGCGTGAGCCAGAGATTTCTGCTGGTGCGCACGCCCCCCTGCCGCCGATTCGTCTGGCTCGGCGGCCGATTCATCTGGCTCACGCAGGCAGAGGGAGCCGCAGGTGGGCGGCGAGGTCGCGCAGCAGGGCGTCGAGGCCCCGCTGGGTGAAGACGCTGGCGGCCACGCGCAGCACGATCCACCCCTCGGCCTGCATCCGGCGGTCGCGCTCGATGTCACGGCGCCACTGCTGCGGGTCCGTCCGGTGATGATCGCCCTCGTACTGCACGCAGACGCGGGCCTCCCGCCACACCAGGTCCGGCCGGACGGCGGACCCGTCGCTCAGCATCAAAAGCGGATTCACCTCCGGCTCCGGCACACCCGCGTCGGTCAGCGCCAGTCGCAGGAGCGTCTCCGGCCGCGAATCCGCGCCGTCCCTGAGCAGCGGCAGGGCCGCTCGCAGGGTCCGCGTCCCTCGCCTCCCGCGCACCCGCAGCACCTCCGCCTCCAGATCACGCACGGTGCACCGCGGATGCTCGCCGGGGCGACGCCGGCCCGCCGGGCCGTCAGCCCGTTGCAGCAGGCTGTCCCCGGCGGCGACGACGTCGGCCAACGGCAGACCCAGCTGCGCCAGCGCCGCCCAGGTGGCGGCCGGCGTCGTGATCCGCACCCCGGCACGCACCAGCACGGGGTCCTGCGGGTGCAGCTCATGCCCGACGACGCCGCTGCGGCGCGGCGCCCCGCCCTCGGCCCGCGTGCGCGCCAGATGGATGGGGCCGCGCTCCCACTGCCGCGGCAGCCACATCCCCCAGAGGCGAGCGGCGGTGGCGTGGGTGGCCGCGGTGCCGGGGTTCGTCCGCTGGAGGGCGCGGACGACGCCGGCCAGTGAGGGCTGACCCCCCGCGGTGTGCCGCAGCCCGTGCTGCGGGGCGTCGAACCGGGGGCCGCGCAGCTGCGAGGCCGTCAGACCGGCCTGCAGCCCCGCGGCGACCGGGAAGACGAGGCTGAGGACGGCGTCGTCGTGCGGAGGAGGGGCGACCATGCCGCCACCCTCTCCTTCCATGGGCGGACCCGGTGCCGCGACCGCGAGGGCCGTGGAGGGCGAGCTGCGCCCGCGGCCCTGTGCAGGAGCCGCTGAATCGTCTGGCTCACGTCTTCCGCACGTCCGAGCGGCGCTGAGCCAGACGAATCGGTCGTGACAGCCCCCTCAGAACAGCAGAAACGTCTGGCTCGCGCCCGTCGCAGCGTGCTGGCTCCCCCCCCGCAGCGTGCCGGCGCACCCAGCACCCCTCAGCCCTTCGGGGCGTAGTACCGGCCGAGGGTCTCGGCCTTGAGCTCGGCGAGCGTGCCATCCTGCATGGCCGCGCGGATCCGGTCCACGAGCGAGACCGTGAACCGCTCGTTGTGGATGGAGAGGAGCGTGTGCGCCACCATCTCCTTCGCCTTGAACAGGTGCCGCAGGTACGCGCGGGAGTAGTGGGCGCACGTATAGCAGTCGCACTCGGGGTCCAGCGGGCCGAAGTCGCGGCGGTACTTCGCCCCGGGCAGGTTGTAGCGCCCGTCGCGGGTGTAGAACGCGCCGGTGCGGGCCACACGGGTGGGGGAGACGCAGTCGAAGGTGTCGGCGCCGTTCTCGACGGCGGTGAACAGGTCATCGGGTTCGGAGATGCCCAGCAGGTGGCGCGGCTTGTCCTCGGGCAGCTCCTGCGCGCACCAGCCCACGATGGTCCCGAGGTTCTCCTTCTCCAGGGCCCCGCCGACGCCATAGCCGTCGAAGCCGGAGGTCACGCCGTCGAGCTCCCCCGCGGCCGGGAACTCGGCCCGCATCCCCGCGAGGTCGCGGCAGGCCTTGCGGCGCAGGTCCTCGTACTGGGCCCCCTGGATCACGCCGAACAGCGCCTGGTACGGCCGCGCCGCGCGGACCCCGGTGAGGCGGGCGTGCTCGTCGAGGCAGCGCTGGGCCCAGCGGCGGGTGCGCTCGAGCGCCTCCTCCTGGTAGCCGCGGGAGTTGTGCAGGGTGGTCAGCTCGTCGAAGGCGAACATGATGTCCGCGCCGAGGTTGTGCTGGATGCCCACGGACACCTCGGGGGTGAACCGGTGTCGGTCCCCGGTGAGGTGGGACTTGAACCAGACGCCGTCGTCGTCGACGTTGGCCAGGCGCTCCTTGCCGGGGGCGACGGCGTCGTCGGCGCCCTGCCCCTCGGGCGCGCCGGGGCCCTTCATGTCGATGACCTTCTTGAATCCCGAGCCGAGGCTCATCACCTGGAAGCCGCCCGAGTCCGTGAAGGTCGGCCCGGGCCAGTTCATGAACGCGCCGAGGCCGCCGGCCTCGTCCAGGAGGTCGTCACCGGGCTGCAGGTACAGGTGATACGCGTTGGCCAGCAGCGCCTGCGCGCCGAGGTCCTTCATCGACTCCGGCAGCACCGCCTTGACCGTGGCCTGCGTGGCCACCGGGATGAACGCCGGCGTCTGGATCCGCCCGTGCGGCGTGGTGATGACGCCCGTGCGGCCCAGCGGGGCGCCGTCGTGCCCGGGGGTCTCCAGGCGGTGGGTCACCTCGAAGCCGAAGTGGTCCGGGTGCGCGGGAACGGCGGGGGGCTGCGGGGTGTCGGGCATGGGATCCAGGGTTGCCGGGGCTGCTCAGGAGGCGGGGACGGCGGATCGTCTGCGCATCTGACCCTTCTGAGTGGGCGCGTGGTCGCCAGAAGGGCCAGAGATGCAGAAGATTCCGGGCGGCCGGCGGGCACGACGTCGGTCCATACGACACGCGACAATGCGCAAAATGCATTTGCGCTAATTGCCTATCGACTAAGGCTCACCCCTCTTGTGCTATTCGTGGGCCGGAGTAATCTCGATTCCAGCAGCACCGTCCCAGCCCGGGGCGGGCCCGAACCGGGAGGATCACGCCATGACCACCGCCGTCCGCACCTGCGCCGCCAGCGCCTGCGCCTTCAATGCCGAGTCGTCCTGCAACGCCCTGGCCATCACCGTCGCCGGCTCCGACCGAACGCCCGGCTGCGGCACCTTCGTCCAGCTGGACGTCCGCCGCCCGGTGACCGAGGGCGCCTCGACCGTCGGTGCGTGCCACCGCCTCGAGTGCACCTACAACGTCGACCTCGCCTGCACCGCCGAGGGCATCGAGGTCACGGACGTGGCCACCTGCGCCACCTACACGATCGACTGACGCCGCCCCTCAGGGGTGGGCGACCCGCGCCGGGATCGCGTCCAGCAGTCGCCGCCAGGCGTGCCGGGGGCTGTGGTCGAGCCGGCCCGCACCGGGCAGGGCCACGTGCACCGCGGTGGTCTCGCCGTCGTGGACGCGCAGCAGGGTCACCCCGGCTTCGTCCGCGTCGAGGGCGTGGGCGGGGGACTCGGGCAGGGATTCGGTGTCGACCTGCAACGGGGTGCTCTCGCCCGGCAGCAGGCCCAGGGCGACGGCGTCGGCCAGGTCCGCGAGCACCTCGGGGGCGGTGCCCAGCACGTCGTCCGCCAGGTCTGCGAGCTCGGCCTGGTCGACGAGTCCGCGCGACGTGAGCGGCAGGGTGTGGCGGCAGAACACGGCGACGCCGTCGACGTCGTGCAACAGGATCCGCTGGGTCTCGACGACGCCCACGCGCACCCGTGGGCCGACGTCGGCCACGAGGTCCGCGACGCGACCGCGCAGCCCCAGCTCCGCGACCTCGGCCGAGTCCCGGCACCAGCGCAGGGTGCCGAGCAGATGCACGGACGCCAGGCGGGTGGGGAGCGTGAGGTCCAGGGCGTCGCGCAGGACGTCCACGCGCACGTCCAGCGGCGCGGGCGTGTGGAACGCGCCGAGCGAACCGAGGAGGTTGGGGACGTGGGCGACCACGAGGCGGCCGTCCGCGCTCACGCCGTGGACGGCCGTCGTGAGCGTCTCGCCGGCGCGGAAGGCCGTGACCTCGACGGATCCCTCGCCGCGGAGCAGCCGCTGGGTCAACAGCAGACGACGGGGCGCCACGGGCGGCAGCGGATGGGCGGGGTGCGTGGAGGCGTGGGCCATGGGGGTCCTTCCGGCGGGGGTCCGAGAACCAGTAAGGCACACCTCAGTGAGATACGCAAGGCGCGTGTTGTGTATTTGTCGCTCGCGGGCGGTGGGGGCGTTCGTCAGGGATCGTCTGCGGATCTGACCCTTCTCGGCGGCCGTGGCGGGGCCAGAAGGGTCAGGTGTGCAGACGATTCCCGAGGCTGGGGGCTGTCACTCCCGGGGCGCCGCTGTCGTCGCGTGCTGCCGAGAGCAGGGCGAGATGGAGGTCGAGCGATCGCGGAGGCGTGTGCCAGTCGGGCCCAAGGACGGCGCCGAGCTGCTCCAGTCGTTGAAGGACCGTGTTGCGGTGGAGGAAGAGCCGGCGGGACGTCTCGGCCACGTTCATTCCAGCGTCCAGGTAGGCCAGTGCGGTCTCTCGGAGTGCCGAGGCACGCTGGGGTGGCAGGTCGCGCAACGGCGCCAGCGGGCGGGTCGTCACGTCCTTGCTCGCCTCGCCGGCCCCGGCGAGGACCATGCCGACGGCGCCCACGGTCGACGCGTCCACGGCGTGGAGCCCTCCGGTCACCCGACTGACAGCGAGGGCGTTCTCCAGCGTGTGGAACGCTCCCGGCAGATCGCGGAAGTGCTCGCCCGGCCCAAGGAAGGCCATCTGCCATACGGCCTCCGTCGCATGCCGAACTGCCGCCTCCACGCGGGCAGGCACATCCGGGCGGTCGCCGACCATGCACCAGGTGCCTCCCCGCGGAGCGCTCAGGCGCACTCCCGCCACGGGTGAGAGCACTCGCTCTGCGAACTGGGGTTCGGGTACGGCGGCGAGATCGATGACGACCAGGCTGACCTGTGAATCCTCGCGCAGGCCGAGCTCGGCGAGCGCCCGACGTCGTCGCACGATTCCACCGGCGGAATCATCGACGAGTTCGGCCAGCAGGCCGGCGCCCGCCTCGAGCTCGGTGGCGCGCCGCGCGCTGCGGAGCCGTCGTGCGAGCAGGAGGTGCTGCGCGGTCCTGACCAGGGCCTTCTCCTCGGCAGAGTCGAGGGCGCGGCGGACGGCGAGCCAGTCGCGCGCGTCCCGATCTGCGGGAACGAGCGTCCAGGTGCAGCCGTCCGGCGCCACGACCTGGTGGGCCACCCCTGCGGTGTGACGCGAGGGGAGGGTGGGGGCGGGCCGCAGCGGCGACGTCGGACGTTCGGGGGAGAGGAGTTCCACTTCCACTCCCAAGTGCTCGGCGGCCCGATTGAGCACGGCCGTCTCATTGGGTTCTTCCAGAAGGGACTGGCATTGGCGCGAGGAGAGCTCATCCAGGCGAGTGAGCTCACGCAGGGACTGACGTTCGTGATCCCGGTCTGCGTCCGCGCGCCCCACGGCGTTGAGTGCCTCCGTGTAGCGGTGCGCGTTCTGGATCGCGATGGCGGCATGTTTGGCGAGTGACTCGACGATGGTCACCTCGGAGTGGGTGAACCTCCGGGCGCGACGTTCGGCGACCATCAGGGCGCCGAGCGGTCGGCGGTCGACGACGAGGGGTGAGCCCATGATCGCGTGGACGCCCTCGGCCTGCACCGCGTGGTCCACCTGGGGGATGTGGGTGATCGTCGGGTCGTTGGTGTAGTCGAGGCTCTGGAAGGGTGCCAGACCTTCCGCCACCTTCCCGAGCACTCCTGTGCCGATGGGCATCCGGATCGTCCGGTACGCGTGGGTCACGACGCCCTCAGCCCGGCGGATGTACGTCTCACCTGCTGCGTGGTCATTGAGGCTGAGATACGCCATGTCCGTTCCGACGAGGGCCCGAGTGCGCCGAACGATGGACGCCAGGACGGATTCGGTGTCGGCCAGTTCCGCGAGGTCGGCAGCTGTGTCGAGCAGGGCTCGGAGGAGGCGGTGGTCGAGGGCGTCAGTGGTCACTCTGCCAACTTTATTCGGTGAGAGATGGACTGGATGTCTATAGCGCGTGACGGGGAGCGCTGGTGGGATGGGAGGAGGCCCTGAGGCCTACATCACACACCCCCGTCGTGGAAGGCGCTCGCATGCTGATCCGTGGAGCTGTTCTCGAGGAGATCGGCAGGCAGAGGCCGTACGCCTCGTCCCGTCCCCTCACCGTCTCGGACCTGGAGCTTGATCCCCCGGGCGCAGGCGAGATCCTCGTCCGCATGGACGCTTCGGGCGTGTGCCATTCGGATCTGTCCGTGGTGAACGGTCATCGTGTTCGGCCCGTCCCCATGCTGCTCGGCCACGAGGCCGCCGGGATCGTCGAGGAGCTCGGTGAGGGTGTCGACGACGTGGAGATCGGCCAGCGGGTCGTCATGACGTTCCTGCCTCGATGCGGCGAATGCGATGCGTGCAAGACCGACGGTCGCCTGCCCTGCATCCCCGGCACGGAGGCGAACAACGCCGGCGTCCTCCTGGGCGGCGGGGTCCGACTCCACCGCGACGGCGACGAGGTGTTCCACCACCTGGGCGTCTCCGGATTCGCGACCCACGCCGTCGTGAATCGGAAGTCCGTGGTGCCCGTCGGCTCTGACGTGCCGGCCGCCGTCGCTGCGGTCCTGGGATGTGCCGTGCTGACCGGCGGCGGCGCCCTGCTCAATGCCGCGGCCCCGGAGGAGGGGGACTCCATCGCGATCGTCGGCCTCGGCGGCGTGGGGGTCGCCTGCCTTCTGACGGCGGTGGCGAGCGGTGTGCAGGAGATCATCGCGGTGGACATGTCCGAGGAGAAGCGGGAGCTCGCCCTCAGCTATGGCGCGCATGCCGCCTACTCGCCCGAAGAGATGGCGGAGCGTGGCATCAAGACCACCCATGCCGTCGAGTGCGCCGGCCATCCGGCGGCCTTCACGACGGCGTTCAACGCGACGTCGCCGGGTGGCCGGACCGTCACGGCGGGGCTCCCCTCTCCCGAGCAGACGGCGGAGATCTCACCGCTCACCATCACGGGTGAGGCCCGCACGATCATCGGCTCGTACCTGGGCACCTCTGTGCCCGCTCGCGACATCCCGCGATACGAGCAGATGTGGCGTGAAGGTCGGCTGCCTGTGGAGAAGCTCGTCTCCGCGACCATGCGGCTCGACGACATCAACGAAGCGATGGACCAGCTGGCCGATGGCCGTGCGGTCCGTCAGATCATCGAATACTGAAGGCCACGGACATGACGACTACTGCGCATCATTCGCTGGACGATGAAGGCATCGGGGAAGTCTCCCCGCACTGGAAGGCAGGGCCCTTCCAGATCCGCCTGCCGTTCGTGCACTACCGCTTCGAGTGGCCGGACTACGTCCAGGGCCTCTTGATGTGCGCCGTGGACCTCGCGGCCATCCCTCTGATGGTCGAACTGCTCGGCATGCCGTTCGAGGTGGCCCTCGCCGTCGTGGTGTTCAACGGCCTCCTGTACCTCACCCATCACCTCCTCGGCGATCCGGTGGTTCCCGGGTGGATCACCCCGGCGATCCCGCTGGTCATGGCCTACTGCTCAGCGTTCCCCGAGGGGGAGGAGCGTGTGCATGCACTCATCGCGTTCCAGTTCATGCTGGGCGTCTTCTCGATCACGTTGGGTGCGACGGGACTCGCCTCCAAGGTGGTCTCGCTGATCCCCTCCGCCATCAAGGCGGGCGTCCTGGTGGGTGCGGGAATCGCCGCCGTCCAGTCACTCTTCGTCGCTGGAGGGCGTTTCGAGACCTTCCCGGTCACCATCACGATCGCGGTGGGGATCGCCTTCCTCCTGCTCTTCTCCAGCCGGTTCGCCGCGATGCGGACCAAGAACCCGATGTGGCGCACGATCGGCAACCTGGGCATCCTCCCGGTGATCCTGCTGGCCGTGGTCATCGCGCCCCTGGCCGGCGAAGCGCCGTGGCCGACCATCGAGTGGGGGTTCAACACCCCGGACTTCGCGGGCCTCTTCGCCGGGTACACGATCTTCGGCATCGGCCTCCCGCCGGCCTCGATGTTCCTCACCGCGCTGCCCACCGTGCTCGCGACCTACATCGTCGTGTTCGGCGACGTCCTCCAGGCCCGGGCGATCCTCAAAGAGGCCGACCAGATCCGCACGGATGAGGCGGTCGTGTACAACCCGGACCGTGCGCACCTGATCTTCGGCGGCCGCAACACCCTCATGTCCATGATCGGTCCGGACGTGGCCATGTGCGGTCCGATCTGGTCTGCCATGCACGTCGTGATCGTGGAGCGCTACAAGGAAGGCCGCAAGGCCATGAAGTCGATCTTCGGCGGGGCAGGGTCGTTCCGGTGGGGGACGAACACCGGGCTCCTGCTGCTGCCGATCGTGACGCTGGTGCAGCCGGTGCTCGGGGTGGCTCTGGCCCTGACGCTGCTCATCCAGGGATTCGTGTCCGTGAAGGTCGGCATCATGGAGGCCCGCAGCCTCAAGGATCTTGGAATCGCGGGAGTCACCGCGGCGGTGCTGGCGTCCAACGGTGCCGCATGGGGCCTGGCGACGGGCGTCATCCTCTGCCTCGTGGTCTACGGCCGGAACTTCTTCCGCGGTGAGCCGGATGCCACCTTCGACGCCATGCTCCGCGCGCAGGAGGGCCAGGCCGCCGAGAGCTGACGTCTCACGGACCGCAGCCCTCGACCGAGGCCCCGGAATGCATCGTTCAGTGCGACGCAGACCGGGGCCTCGGTGCGTGGGTCTGGCCGCCGGAGGGTTCGCGTAACGAACTGAGACGGAGTGGGGATCGGCCGTGCCGGGCGAGGGCCCAGGCATGGGGATGTCGCCGTGCCAGAATGGGGCCGACTGCCACACTGCCGTGCTCCGAAAGGCCCTGGCACCATGCCCTCTCCCCAGAACCTCTCGAACTTCGTGTGGGGGATCGCGGATCAGCTGCGGGGCGTGTTCAGGCCGAACCAGTACGGCACCCTCGTCCTGCCCATGACGATCCTGCGCCGCATGGAGGCGGTCATGGCCCCGCACCGGGGTCGGAATCTTCTGCGCATCTGACCCTTCTCAGCGCCCGTGGCGGGGCCAGGCTATGCTCACCCTCGGCGTGAAATGGGCCGAAGATCAAAAGGGTGTGGCGAATCATGTGGAATCTCCAGCAACAACGTCAGCTGTTTTCCGCGCAGTCGGAGTTCACCATGGATCGGGCCTCTCTGGACGATGCTCGGGCCGTCGCGCGGGCGCGTCTGGCCAGGTGGGTCGAGGACCTGATGACGCCCCAGTGTGACCGAGTGGGTCGGCCGGCCGTCCCGCGCCTCGTGCTGACGAGCGAGGACTTCGACTGGACGCCGCACCAGCTGACGTCGGGTCTGACCTTCTGCATCGCCGACTACGTCTTGGGGGACGAGGACGAGGGCGACCCGTCGGAAGTGTGGGCCATCGCCCTCGCCGAGACCTACGCCGTCTTCGAGGAGGAGGACATCGACGAGGCTCGGCGGGAGATCGTCGCCCAGCTCGAGCGAGGGTCGCATGAGTTCGCCACGAAGGTATACGTGGAGGCCTCCGTCAGCCACTTCAGCAAGCGCAACCACGGTTTGACCGGCGGTGATGTTCACGAGCTGGTGCGGCTGCGGGATCTCGACCTGCCGCCGGCAGCGTGGCGTCATGTCGGGGTCTTCCTGCTGAACATGCTTGCTGCCCGGGCTCGGCACGGTGTGGAGGTGAGTGTCGAGCACCCCGTCACCTACCTCCCGTACGAGCTCGTCCCTGCCTGCTCCCCCTCACAGGAGGAGCTGCTCATGAGCCGCCGGATTCCGAAGGAAGCGCTCGCCTATTCCGCACCCCTCTCGTGGCTCCGAGAGTTGGCGAAGGACAAGCTCGAGCAGTGGTGCCTGCGTGCGTCCGACCTGCAGGACGCTCCCGAAGTGCACTTCAATCTTCACCGGTTCCCCTACGCCATGGAGCTGGGTGACGTCGCGCCCGACTTCTGCGGAGGCGTCATGAGCGTCCACCCCGAGGGGGAGCGTCCCGATGACTGGTGGCGTCAGCAAGAGGTCACCGCATGCGCGTGGTTCGGCATCGCGGTGGACCTGAGCGACTGTCTGACGAGGGGCGAGCTACTCCAGGCCATCGACAGCGAGGCTGGGGATGACGACGGCGCCTCCATTCTCGAAAGGATTCGCGCGGAGATCTGTGTGACGCGCTACTCCAGCACCGGCGGATCGTCACGGGACACGAGCGTGATCCACCTCGACGCCGGCAATCTCATTGACATGGACGGCCTCGACATCCATGGAATCTCGCACAACCTCGAGAACGCCTTGAGGGCCCGGATGGCGCAGCTCGAGTACTGATCGGTGGACGGGGGCCTCGGGAGTGCCCCGACCGGGCGGGCCCGACGACGGCCCCCGCCTCAGGCGATCCGGTGGAGCCGATGCTCGCCGTCGCCAACGCCGAAGACCGCGCGGGTGCGCACCGAGGAGCCGAGCCGAGCGATCACCCGACCTTCGAGGAGGACGACCCCGTGACCCGCTACGCCCCGTTCGTGCAGCTTGGCGGCGGCCTGGCGGCCGGCACGCAGAAGCTGACGGCGACGGAGACGATCGAGGTGCTCATCAGTCGGGCGCAGGGCGCCCTCATTTTAGGGACAGGCCACCGGCAGAAGCGGCGAAGGGCTGCCGGCCGACCCCGGCCCACAGCGCCATTCACCGTGTCCTCGTCTCATACTCGTCCACCAAAGAAAGGGAGAGCGCCATGCCCACTCCGACCCCGGAGACTCCGCTGATCTGGTCCAGTGAGACCCTCGCCACCCGGCTCCTGACGGCACTGGGCGCCGCCCATCCAGAGGAGTACTCCCGCGCTCTGAGCGAACTGACCGGGTTCTCTCTGGATCCAGCGGATCCCGCCACTTTCATATGCGAGGACCAGCGCATCGACCAGCGGTTCCGCACGGTGTCCGGGCAGGAAGTCATCGTGGAAGTGAAGGTGGACCACCAGGCCACAGCCGAGCAGCTGGGCCGCTACGCCGCCTTGGCCGGGGGGGCATGTCGAGTCATGGTCGTTCCTGACGCGGCCGCCCCGGACGTGCGGGAGGCGACCACGAAGCAGAGTGACTGGGCCGTTGTGACGTGGTGGGACCTGCTGGGCCGTCTCATGGACGTGAACCCGTTGGTGGCTCGTCTCGAGCGGGACGTCCGAGTCATGGCTTCCGATCCGGGGGCCAAGGCGGTCACACGTCGAGCACTCCATGTGTTGCTGCCCGTCAAGCATGAGCGATTGGAGGTCGAGGCTGGGACGACGGGGCGTAACTGGCCGTGCCTGAACATCGCCGCGAAGGACGGGTGGGTGTTCGGCCAGGTGGAGCGCGCCGGTGCGGCTGTTCCTCCGCAGTTTCAGGCGAAGGTCGGGTTCACGATCTCTCCGGAAGAGCAGGAGCCGGGCCCCGCCGCCGCGTGCATGGGGGAGGCGCTCCGCCAAGCATGGCAGGCGGCGGTGGCTCTGGAGTCCGCGGGGCGCTTCTCGATCTCTCGTCATGGCGGAGCGTCGAAGATGCAGAAGCTCTACGGGACCGACTTCCCCTACCAGGCGCGCGGATACGTGGGTGATTACGTGGGCATCTACAGCACGCCTCTTTCCGACCCGGAGGATGCGCTCGCGCAGGCAGTGGCGCTGGGGGAGCGGATGCTCGTCATCGCCGACGAGACGTGGGGCCGCAGGGAGGCGGCTGCGTCGGAGGGGTGACGGGGTGCGGAGGCCGGCCCCTCCATTCCGGGGCGCGACTCAGCTGCCAGGCCTCAGGCCGCCGCGTGCTGAATCCGCGGGCGAAGACCCCGGAACGATCCCTGGCCCAGGCCATATCGCCGGGGTTTCTGCTTGACCAGGGGTGGCCGGGAGACCCGAGGCCCGGGGCAGTTGAACCCGTTGAGATGAGCCGCCCCCTTCATTCGGTCCGGACGTTCTGTGAGTCGTCGGTTTCCATTTGATGGGTGCACTGCCGAGCGTACTCGGCTGGGGTTAGGTAGCCGAGCGAGGAGTGCCGGCGGTGGTGGTTGTA
>NZ_JABFAZ010000042.1:38947-52218 GCF_017168505.1 Micrococcus sp. KRD077
CCCTGAGGCTTTCAGCTGCTCGACCAGGTCCTGGCCCGAGGGCTCGCCTGGGTTCTTCTCGTCGATCATGGTCATGATTCTTACCGTTCCTCTCGGTACGGCTTACACAGACCATCTGACACGCCCTACACGTAGGTCTTACCCGTACCCGTCTCCATCTCGATATCGAAGTCCAGGCCGGAGTCATCGAACAGCTTCGAGGCAACCTCGAGGCCATTCTTGTCCTGCACGCGCTGCAAGTTAGCAAGCACCGTGTCGCGGTCGAGCACCAGGCGGTTTCCGACGGCGCCGACCTCCTGCGAGAGGTCGAGGTCGAGCGCGGCGTTCTCCGTCTCGTCGAACGCGGCCACCTGGCCGCGCAGCGTCGTCTCCAGCTTCTCGGCGTCCTTCGGCTGGCCGTCGAACAGATCGACGACAGACTTGATCGCGTCGAGCTGGTAGGGCTGGCTGGCGTCAAACTTGAACCCGCTGCTCATCACGCCGTCCAGAGCTCGATGCCCTTGCTCTTACAGAGCTGAGCCAGATTGGTCTTCAACTGATCGTCACCCTGGAACGCGTCCTCTAGGTGTTGTGGGTCATGAGGTTCTTGCCACGAGGCGCCGGCTGAGATGAGACGAGTGGGCCTCTCCCGCAGGATGGAAGTTCCTCAACAACCCACCTGCCAGAAGAGACCCGCTCATGACTCACGCTAACGCACCTCTGACCCCGACCGGCCGTCTCAGGATGGTCCACCGCCACCTGCACGACGGGATCCCGCAGGCACACGTGGCCGCCGAGTTCCGGGTGAGCCGGCCCACGGTGGCCACCTGGGTCGCCCGCTTCCGCGCCCAGGGAGAAGCCGGCCTTCAGGACCTGCCCAGCCGGCCGCACCGTTCACCTGCCCAGCTCGATCCGGTCCTGGTCGCCCAGATCCACGCCCTGCGGCGGGAGCGCAAGTGGTCCGCACGGCGCATCCATCACCACCTCGCCTCCGAAGGCCACCAGCTGTGCCTGCGCACCGTGGGGAGGTGGATGCACCGGCTGGGCATCTCCCGGTTGCGAGACCTCGCGCCCACGGGTGAGGACCTGCGCCAACGACCCCAGAAGATCACCGCGAGAGGGCCGGGGCACATGGTGCACCTGGACGTGAAGAAGATCGGGAAGATCCCTGACGGGGGCGGCTGGCGTGCTCACGGACGGGACTCCGAGAACGCGCGAGCGGCCAAACGCGGGCCTGGCCGACGGGTCGGGTACACCTACCTGCACTCGGCGATCGACGGGTACACCCGCCTGGCCTACACCGAAGCGTTGGAGGACGAGAAGGCGGTGACCACGATCGGGTTCTTCTGCCGGGCGAGGGCGTTCTTCGCCGCCCACGGCATCACCGTGGACCGGGTGATCACGGACAACGGGAACAACTACCGGGCCGTGGACTTCACCGCGAAGGTGGTCTCGCTCGGGGGCCGGCACCACCGGATCCGCCCCTACACCCCGCGCCATAACGGGAAGGTCGAACGGTACAACCGGCTGATGGTCGATGAGGTCCTCTACGCCCGCCCGTACTCCTCAGAGCAAGCTCGGCGTGAGGCCCTGGCGGTGTGGGTGAACCACTACAACTACCATCGGCCTCATACCTCCTGCGGGGACGCCCCGCCAACCTCGTTGGCCCCGGCACGAGTCAACAACGTCATGACCTCTTACATCTAGGACGATCAGACGGGCAGGGTCCTCGTCGACCACGGCACGCAACTGCTCGAGCGTCGGCTTGACGTGCTCGTTCAGGTAGGCGAGCACGATGCCATCACCCACCGAGCGAAGGTCAAGGCCGGCCACGTCAACCGGAGCGATCCGCTCCGTCAGGGAGTAGCCCTGCTTGAGCAGAATCTCCGCGAGGAGATCGTCTGCCGAAGCGTCGTCTGAGTTGCTCGACTCGCGCAGGTCAAACAGGTGCTGCTCGAGCTCGGTCCGGTCGACGTCACTCGAGAGCTTCCACTTCGAAAAGTTGGTGTCAGCGAGCCGGTACGAGCGGAATCCGCTGTCTCCCGACATCGTTTGACCAACACGCAGAATACGGTCCCGCGCGATATCAGCAACCGTCGCGTAACCCTCTCGACGGGCCACAGACCCTTCAGGCGTGGGCTCAGGGAGTTGGACTGAGATGAAGCTCCGATGACCAGCGTCCGCAGCGTTTGCGAGCATCACGGCATGAGCAGTTGTTCCCGATCCTGCGAAGAAGTCGAGGATAATGTCCTCCGGGCCCACCGCAAGTGAGAGCATCTTCTGCACCAATGCCGTCGGCTTTGGCGTGTCAAAAACATTATCGCCGAATAGGTCAATTATCTCCTTCTTCCCCTCCTTATTCGTTGCAACATCCGCCCAATAGTTTGTCGTTGGCCGCCCTTTGCTCTCGTGCGCATAAATGACTCGCTGAGGCACGCCATCCCCATTCTTTCCGAAGTAGACGCGCCCGCGCGCGACGAGCTCCTCATAACTCTTCTTGGGGTACGCAAAAAGCCGACGATGCACGGTGCCGCCAGGCGTATGGATATCGTACTCATAGCCCCCGCCTTTGAGCCCCTTCGACACCGTGATCGGCACAGGTCGCCACCGACCTTCAGGAAATTCAGCGGTAGGTTCCTTGTACGCGGACTTCACATACTCTTCAGAGATTGGCTCAGGGTTCACGAGCGCATCTGAGCTTCTGCCGTACGCAAGGATGTACTCTCCTTGGACAGCGACGTTCTTCGTGTCGCTCGAGATCTCCTTCTTTCGCTTCCACATAAAGGAGGCAATGAAGTTGCTCTCACCAAACACTTCGTTGCAGAGCTTTCGCAGGTTGTCTTGTTCGTTGTCGTCGATCGAAACGAAAATAATGCCGTCCTGGGTCAACAAGTTCCGCGCGAGCTTGAGTCGCGGGTACATCATGTTCAGCCAGTTGGAGTGGTAGCGCCCCTCGGTGTCGGCGTTGGTCGAGAGCTTCTTGCCCTCCTCGTTGACCTGACGCGTCCACTCGAGGTAGGTGTCAAGACCCTCCTTATAGTTATCCGGGTAGACGAAGTCTTTGCCTGTGTTGTATGGCGGATCGATATAGATCATCTTGATCTTGGCGTGGTAGTGCTTCTGCAGGATCTTGAGCACCTCGAGGTTGTCACCCTCGATGAACACGTTCTTGGTGGTGTCCCAGTCCTTCGAGTTCTCGAAGTCAGGACGCAGTGTTGCCGTGGTCGGCTCCTGCGCGGCACGGAGGGCGCGCTTCTTGCCGGGCCAGAAGAGCCCGAACCGCTCACTGGTGTCGGCCGCGTCGCCGTCCAGCAGTTCCTTGAGCTTCTCCATGTCCACCTTGCCGTCGGCAATGACCTCGGGCATCAACTCAGCAATCTGCGCGGCCAGCTCAGTCTGGAAGTTCGGGGTGGTGGATGGTGTTTCGTGAACTTCTTCGCTCATCGGATTTTCTCTTTCCTCAGTTTGAAAAGTGCGATATCGTCTGTGAACGCTGGCAGTTACGCGACAATGCGCCAACGGATCGCGAACAGGTGTTCGATCTTCTGAGTGCCCTGCAGGGACTGCTCGATCATGTCGAGCTTCTCATCGATCTCGGCCTGCAGCTTGCGGCGTGCGGCGCGGAAGTCGTCGTCCGCTTCGTCAGCCCGGCGCTCCCACGTGCGGGCCTCGCGTTTGAGGCGAAGCTGCTCCATCGGGTCATCCGCCTGCTTCGCGGCCTTCCGGGCTTCCTTTTCCCTGGCGCGGTACTCGCGAATCTTGCCTTCGTGCTCGGCCTTGCGATCCTGCTGGTTCCGATACAGCAGTTCCTCCTGCTGGTCGTAGTAGCGGGAGTTGCGCCCCTGGACCTCTTTCTCCAGCTCACCGAGCCGCGCCTCGAGATGTGGCTCGACCCTGGAGATATCGACCGTGACCGGGCGCTCACCCACGCCCTGGCAGGCGAGGTCGAGGATGTCGGCGACGTACTCCTCATCCAGGTACTGACCGTCATCGGTCATGCCACCGGCGAGCATGTACGACTCGGAGATGTCCTCGTCGCGCGCCCGCATCGTGAAGGTCAGCAGATTGACCGTCAGCTCGCCACTCTTGCCCTCGAGCGCCTTGACCGCGTTGCTGGCGCGCTTCGACTGGCCGAGCGAGAACGTCAGCTCGCGCTGCGGTGTCGCGTGCGCTTTCGCGGTGTCTACGACGTGCTGCGCGAGCGGGCTGGCGTATCGGTACTGGTGTGCGTTCGGGAGCGGCTTTGACTTGAAGAAGTAGCGGCCCGTCGGCGCATCGTCAGTCGGCGCGTGATTCAGCACGAACGTGGGGCCGTCGCCCTCGAACGTCGCGACATCGCGCAGTTCGTGATGGGTGATCGCCAGCAGCAGACGCTCGAACTTGTTGAGCACGTCACCGGACTGCTCGTCATACGCCTTGAGGCGATCCTGCACGTGCGGGTCGAGATTATCGAAGACTTTGGCCTTCGCGCTGGCCATCTCCTTTGAGATCTCGCCTGCGAACTGATCCTCAAGCTGTTTGAATGCCGTGTCGATCTCGCCGGCGGTCTTGCAACGGTTGAGGATATCGCTGATCCGCTTCTCGAAGTCGAGGCCGTCCTCCACCGCGCCAAGCACCTCGTCGGAGGCGCCGAACACACTTGAGAACAGCTGGAACTTGTTCGTCAGCAGCTCGAGGATGCGCTGCTCGGCGATGTTGCCCTTGTTGCTGAAGTTCACTACTACGACGTTGTGCTTCTGGCCGAAACGGTGCACTCGGCCGATACGTTGCTCGACGCGCTGCGGGTTCCACGGCAGGTCATAGTTGACGAGCATCGAGCAGAACTGCAGGTTGATACCCTCAGCCGCTGCCTCGGTGGCGATCATGATCGTGCCCTGCTCGCGGAAGTAGTCCACGAGCGCCTTGCGGCGATCGACAGCGGGGATGCCAGTGATCAGGTCGCTGTTTTGGTTTGCCGTCAGCCACGCCTGGTAGATCGCCGTCTGCTCAGGCGACGTGTTCGAGCCGTTGAACAGCACGACGCCCTCGCCACGACCAGTGTCGGCCAGCGTGCGGGCGATGTACTCCTGTGTCTTCGTCGAGTCAGTGAAGATGATCGCCTTCTCGGCGGCACCCAGCTCGCGGAGTCGCTCGAAGCCCATGTCGAGCGCTTCACCCAGCTTGACTGCCTTTTGATTGTCAGTGATCGACCGCGCCAGCGCCGCGTACTCGCGAAGCTCCTCCACCTCGGCGCGCATACGCTTGAGGGTCTCTTCGTCGAGCTGCGCACTCGATGCCGGAGCCGTCGTCTCCTCGGCTTCCTCGACGATCTCCCCCTCGAGCTCGTCACCGGTCTCGAAGTCGGCCAGGAACAGCCCGCCGCGATTGTCACGGAGCTTGCCCGCGGCCACCTCGTCCGCGAGACGGTTCGCGATGTTCTCCAGAGTGCTCGCAACGGCATACGTCGAGGAACCGAGACGCTTGCGAATGATCAGGGCAGAAAGGTGGCGCTGCGAGCCCGCGAAAGCGAACAGCTCGTCGCGCTGCAGGTAGTCATTGACCAGGTCGTAGAGGCGTTCTTCATCGGGTGACGGTGTGAACTCCACCGTGATCGGCATGCGCTCGGTGAACCGGATGTACTTATTGGCGTCCTTGCGGAGCGTGCGCTTGGAGATCGCTGCCACACGTTCGACCAGATCGTCGTCGCCCGTCAGGTCGCGGTTCTTGATGTACCGCTCGCGGAACGCGTCGAGAGAGTAGAAGTAGTCTGGGTCGAAGATCGACACCAGACCGTACAGCTCCTCGAGCTTGTTCTGCAGCGGCGTCGCCGTGAGCAGAACGGTTTTGTGAGCGCTGCGGGCGACGTGCGAAACGGCCTCGGCCATCTTCGCCTTCCCGTTCCAGTAGCTACGCAGGCGGTGCGCCTCGTCAGCCACCACCAGATCCCACGACTTCAGTAATGAGGTCTCGTGGCGGAGGGCGAACTCATACGAGCAGATGAGCACCTCAGCGGCGCGAGTGTCGGTCTTCGCGAGCAGCGCGTCCTTCGACTTGGCGTCGAGGATCGAGGACGGGATGAGGAACTTCTCGTACAGCTCCTGCTTCCACTGCTGACGCAGACTCGAGGGAGCGATGATCAGGATGCGCCGCTTGCGTTCAGCCCAGTACTGCGAGATGACGATGCCCGCCTCGATCGTCTTGCCCAGGCCGACCTCGTCCGCCAGTATCACACCCGGCAGGAACGGCGTCTGGAGTGCAAAAAGCGCCGCATCGATCTGATGTGGTTTGGGTTCGACCTGCGCGTCGAACAGCAGCCCGGCCAGCTTTCCGACGTGATCGTTCGCGTAGCTGCGCTGCAGCTCGTGGGCGAAGTACTTCGCTTGGTAGTCGGAGAGAGGCATCGCCATCTTCAGCCCTCCTGGTGTAGACGGGAGAGAGGTGACGTGGATCGGGCGGTCGGATCGCCACTGCCGCGATCCGATAGGGCCACTGCACGCTTCACGGCGTCACGCTCCTCGCTTTTCCCCGCTTGGCCTCAGCCGGTGCGGCGATGGTCAGGACGACGCGCCTCACGGTGTCGGCTCCCCTGGCCGTTAGGCGTTCTCGCGTGATACTGCCACACAACGATCGGCTGTGTGGTGCCGGGCACGTTCACGTCCGTGTCACTATCTGGGCCCGCTCGCTCTGGGTCTGGCGGTGGACCCGGTTGAACCGATCGTCTTTCCTCAGCGAGCGCCCCTGGCTTCGTAGACTGCCTTGCATGGTCGCCGCGCGTGAAGTCACCCTTCAGGAACTCCTCGGGGGCTCCTACCAGTACACGGTCCCGCTCTATCAGCGGACGTACTCCTGGGGACGCCCGCAGTGGCAGCGACTGTGGGAGGACGTCGTGGACGTCGCCGACCACCGGCGGGACAACCCATCGGCAACCCACTTCATCGGCTCCCTCGTTCTCGCCGGCTTCCGGGACAACGGGCCCGGCGGCGTCCAGCGGTGGCTCGTGGTGGACGGGCAGCAGCGGCTGACGACGCTGACGCTCCTCCTCGCCGCTGTCCGCGACCACCGGGCTGAGCACGAAGGCCCCATGCACGCCGATCGGGTCAACGAAAAGTACCTGGTCAACAAGTGGGAGGACGGCGATCTCCGGTACAAGGTCCTGCCCACCCAGGCCGACCGTGCCGCTTACCGCGGGCGGATCGAGCACGCCCCGGATGCTGCCGAAGGCTCCAGGATCAGCGAAGCCCACCAGTTCTTCCGGACGAAGCTGCTCGGGTTGAGTCAACCGTCTGCCGACGGTGAAGAGGAGCCGCTGACCTTGGCGGAGGTCGAGTCCGCCGTCGTCGCCGGCCTGTCGATCGTGTCCGTGACCACCGGGGAGAACGACAACGCTCACCGCATCTTCGAGTCGCTGAACAACACCGGCCTCAAGCTCACCCAGGGCGACCTGCTCAGGAACTACCTGTTCATGCAGCTGCCCACTCGGGCGGATGAGGTCTACACCAACCTGTGGCTCCCGTTGCAGAACCTGCTCTCCAATGAGG
Source organism: Micrococcus sp. KRD077 (assembly GCF_017168505.1). Taxonomy (NCBI): domain Bacteria; kingdom Bacillati; phylum Actinomycetota; class Actinomycetes; order Micrococcales; family Micrococcaceae; genus Micrococcus; species Micrococcus sp. KRD077. The sequence continues at coordinate 46,444 of NZ_JABFAZ010000042.1, forward strand.
AACTGGAGACGCTGTTCTGGCTTGACCTGGTGCAACAGGATCCCAAGGTCCGCCAGACGGAGATCTACGCGGGGCAGCAGCGTCGCATGCGTGACCTGCAGGACGAGTCGCAGGTCAGGGCGGAAGTCGAGCGGTTCCTGGCATTGGGGCGTCTCTACGACGTCATGCTCCGTCCGGAGAAGGAGAAGGACACCGCAGTGCGGTTCCGCTTGGCGCGCCTGCGCGCCTGGCGCACGACGACGACGTTCCCGATCACACTGCACCTGATGGAGCGCCGGTCCTTGGGGGACATCGACTCGGACGAACTGGCCCGTGCGCTCCTCTACCTCGAGTCGTACCTGGTCCGACGCCTCGTCTTCGGCCGCTACTCCGACGGTCTCAACACCACCTTGCTCGCGGCCACGGCCGACATCCAAGGTCAGGACGATCCGGCGGACGCCCTGCAGCGCTTCCTCTCCAGCGGACGGAAGCACTTCGCCTCCGACGATCAGATCCGCCAGGCCGTGATGACGGCACCCTTCTACACGACGGGCCGGGCGGCCCACCGGAAGCTGATCCTCCGGTGGATCGAGGAGTCCTACGGCAGCAAGGAGCCGGTGGACCTCGACAGCGCGACCATCGAGCACGTCATGCCGCAGACCCTCACGGAGGAGTGGGAGCGCGCTCTGGCCGGCCAGCTCGAGGCGCACCAGGACCTTCGAGAGGTGCACACCGAGCTCCTGCACACCTTGGGCAACCTCACCCTCACCGGGTACAACAGCGAGCTGAGCAATGGGCCCTTCGCGGTCAAGCGTGCGGAGCTGGCCAAGAGCGGCATCCGCATGAACCAGGAGATCTCCGCTGAGCCGGTATGGGGTCCCGCGCAGATCCGTGCGCGCGCCGAGCGGCTGGCGGACCGGATCGTCGGCATCTGGCCGGGGCCCTCAGCAGAGGCCGCCTCCGGGGTCGCTCACACGGCCTGGCAGACGCTGACGGATGCCGTCGAGGCCATTCCCGCCGGGTCCTGGACCTCCTACGGCGAACTCGCACGGCTGATCGGAAGTCATCCGGTCCCCGTGGGGACCTACCTCGCACGGACGGCCCTGCCGCACGCTCATCGTGTGCTCCAGGCGGGAGGCACCGTCTCTCCGTCCTTCCGGTGGACCGACGTCCACCGCACGGACGATCCCCACGACGTCCTCGCGGCCGAAGGCGTGCGCTTCTCCGAGGACGGACGTGCCGACGGCGGCCAGCGGCTGCTGGCGGAGCAGCTCGCCGAGCTCATCGACGTCGACATCGACCTGACGGATCCCCGGTCGCTCGCGGCCCCGGGCAACGACCCTGCGCTGCGGGACCGCTGGGTCGACCGACTTCACGACCACAACGATCCCGAATCGGCCCGCGCAATGATCGAGGTCCAACGAGGCTGGGTCGAGCGCGGTGGCCGGGCGGAATTCGCGGACAATGCCGCCGGCGGTTGTTTCCTGGTCGTCCCGCGCACGTCAGCACGCGCCATCTGGCCGGTGATCATGTACCCGACGTACGGCGTCGAGGTCGTCTTCTATCACCTGGCGAAGTGGCCTCCCTTCACGGACGAGGCGCTTCTCGACGAATTCCGGGGACGTCTGAATCTCATCCCCGGGCTGGAATTCGGCCCTGAGTCTCTCCGCCGGCGCCCGAGCATCAAGCCGCAGACCCTTCGGCCGGCCGCGGCGCAGGAGGCGTTCCTCGACGCGCTGGAGTGGTTCCTGCGCACCGTCCAGGAGGACGACAGAAGTGCCTGACAGCCCTGCCAGGGGCAGGTCCTGGCGAGGCGCTGACCCCCTCACCCCGTCCACCCCACCCAGTACGCTCGCCCCATGAAGATCGGTCTCCGCAAGCCCAGCCTGAAGAAGTCCATCAAGGCCCGCACCACGGGCCGCGCCAAGCGTGCGATCAAGCGCAAGGTCATCCCCGGCTACGGCCGCAAGGGGATGGGCTGGCTGCGCGATCCGAAGCGCGCCGCCTACAACGCCGTCTACCGGCGCACCACGGTCGGCCTGGGCGACGTCCTGAAGATGTTCAAGTGACCTCCACGCCCTCGCGCACCTGACCGGGGTCGGCCCGGTGGAGGCGCGTCGTCGGCCTGGCCGCTCACGGCCCGGTCCGTGGCCCGCCGCTCACCGCCCCTCACCGGCCCGCGAAGGCCTCCACCCGCCGCACGGCCTCCGGATGCTCGGACGCCGCCGCGATCGACGCGGCCTCCTGCCGCACGTGCGCGCGCAGCGCCTCGACGTCGGCCCCGCGCGTCAGCGCCTTGGTCGGCCCATAGGTGTGCGCCGGACCGGCCACCAGTTCGTCCTCGAGCTCCGCCAGACGTGCCGCGAACGCGTCGCCGGCCACCGCCTCGGTCGCCAGGCCCCACCCCACGGCCTCGGTCCCGTTCAGGCGCCGACCGCCGAGCAGCAGCTGCGTCGCGCGCACCGGCCCGAGCACCCGCGGCAGCCAGTAGGACACGCCCGTGTCCGGCGTCATCCCGAGCGCGGAGAACGCCGTCACCAGCTGCGCGTCCTCGCGCACCAGCACGACGTCGCCACCCAGCATGAGCCCGAGTCCCGCCCCGGCGGCCGTCCCGTTGACGCCGGCCAGCACCAGCAGGCGAGAGCCCGTCAGCGCCACCGCGACCTCGCCCGCCGCCTCGCCGAGCTCCTGGATCATCGCGCGCCGCTCCGGCCCGGCGGGGGAGGCGGCCATGGCCTGGACGTCCCCCCCGCCGCAGAAGATCCGCCCCGCGCCGGTCAGCGTGAGCACGTGCACGGAGTCGTCCGCCTCGGCCGCGGCGATCGCCGCGAGCACCTCGCGCGCCATCGTCAGTCCGAGCGCGTTGCCCTTCGCGGGCCGGTTCAGCGTCAGCCGCACGACGCCGGGCCGCGTCTCGACGAGGACGGCGGGGGCGTCGTCGGAGGAAGAAGGGGTGGGTGCGGTGGTCATGTCAGCTCCTGGGGTCGGAAGGTGGGGTGTGCGGGCGTCGGCCACGACGACGGCCGGCCGGGGCTCACGCGAACGCGCTCATCCCGGTCAGGTCCCGGCCGAGGATCAACGCCTGCACGGACTCGGTGCCCTCGTAGGTGTGCAGCGCCTCGACGTCGGCGAAGTGCCGCATCACCCGGTGCTCGAGGAGGATGCCGTTGCCGCCGAGCATGTCCCGGGCGATCTGCGCCACCCGCCGCGCACCCCGGGTGCAGGCGTACTTCAGCAGGGAGGCCTGCTCGTCACGCAGCCGCCCGGCCGCCTGCAGGCGGGCCACGGCCACGCAGCGGGTCTGCATCGCGGTCACCTCGTCCAGCATCTGCGCGAGCCGTTCCTGCACCATCTGGTGCGCTCCCAGCGGCTTGCCGAACTGCTCGCGCTGCCGGGCGTAGGCCAGCGCGGCCTCGAACATGGCGGTCGCGTGGCCCAGCGCGGACCAGCCCACGTTCACGCGGGTGGCCACCAGCACGCGCGCGGCGTCCTTGAACGTCGCCACGCCCGGCAGCCGCGCGTCGTCGCCGACCCGCACGTCGGTCAGCGTGATCTCGGCCTGGTGGATCGCCCGCAGCGCGCCCTTGCCCGTGATCACCTCGGCCTCGTAGCCGGGCGTGGACTGCTCCACCACGAAGCCCTTGACCTGGCCGTCCTCGGTGTCGCGCGCCCACACGATCGTGATGCCCCCGGCGGCCCCGTTGCCGATCCACTTCTTGGCGCCGTTCAGCACCCAGCCGCCGGCGCCGTCGGGCCGCGCGGACGTCTCGAGGGACACCGAGTCCGAACCGTGCAGCGGCTCCGTGAGCGCGAACCCGCCCGGCAGCGTGCCGCGCGCCACCGGCTCGAGGTACCGCTCCTTCTGCTCCGGGCTCGCGCAGTGCACCAGGGCGCGCAGCACGAGCCCGCCCTGCACGGCCGCCGCGGCCGCCATCGACCCGTCCGCCCGGGAGATCTCCATCGCCACCAGGCCCGCGGCCAACGGGGACATCACCGGGTGCCCCGGCACCTCCAGCCCATCGGTGAGCAGGTCCAGCTCGCCCGCCCGCGCCACCAGGTCCAACGGGTACTCCGCCCGGTCCCAGTGCCCGTCGATCCGCTCGAGCACCTCCCGGCCGTAGGCGCGGGCGCGGTCCCAATGCGCGCGGTCCTCGTCCGTCGCCTCCCCGAACGCGTCCAGGTAGTCGACGTCCAGGGGCGTGGCGACGTCGTAGGTCGGCTTCTGCAGGCTGGTCACTTCGACCCCTCCGTCCGTTCGGCGCGCAGCGCGCGCTTGAGGAGCTTGCCCGACTGGTTCCGCGGCAGCTCCGCCACGAAGTCCACGCGCTTGGGCACCTTGAAGTCCGCCAGGCGTTCCTTCACGTGGGTGCGCACGGTCTCCGCGGTCAGCTCGGCGCTCTCCTTGAGCACGACGACGGCGGTCACCGCCTCGATCCAGCGCTCGTCCGGCAGGCCGATGACGGCGACCTCGGCCACCTCGTCGAGCTCGTAGATCGCGTCCTCGACCTCCCGCGGGGCGACCAGGACGCCGCCCGTGTTGATGACGTCCTTGATGCGGTCCACCACCTGGATGTAGCCGGCCGCGTCCTGGGTGACCTGGTCGCCGGAGCGGAACCAGCCGTCGTCGGTGAACGCGTCCGCGGTGGCATCCGGGCGGTTCCAGTAGCCGGAGAGCAGCTGCGGCGAGCGGTACTGGATCTCGCCGGGCTCGCCGGGCGCGGCGGGGACGCCGTCGGCCGTCATCACCCGCGCCTCCACGTGGAACACGGGGCGGCCGCACGAGGCCGGCCGCGCGTCGTGCTCCTCGGGGCGCAGCACGGTGCACAGCGGGCCCAGCTCGGACTGGCCGAAGCAGTTGTAGAAGCCGATGCCCGGCTGACTCTGACGGAGGCGCTGCAGCACGGTCACCGGCATGATCGAGGCCCCGTACTGGGCCTTGTGCAGCGAGGAGAGGTCGCGCGTGGCCAGGTCCGGATGGTTCGCCAGCGGCACCCAGACGGTGGGCGCCAGGAACAGGGAGCCGATGTGCTCGGTCTCCACGAGCTCGAGCATCCGGGGGATGTCCGGGGCGGCCAGCAGGCGCACCGTGGCGCCGAGGCTCAGGTAGGGGAGCAGGAACACGTGCATCGCGGCCGAGTGGTACAGCGGCATGGCCACCAGGGGGCGGTCCTCGGCCGTGAAGTCCAACGCGATGATCGAGGAGAGGTACTCCGCCACGAGCGCCCGGTGGGACATCATGGCGCCCTTGGGAGTGGAGGTGGTGCCGGAGGTGTAGAGCAGCTGGGCCAGGTCGGTGGCCGACACCTCCGCCTCCGGGGCGGCGGCGTCCAACGTCTCGTCCCGGGCGGTCTCCAGCACGGAGGGCTCGGCGTGGCCGGCGGGGAGCATGGTCCACACGTGCCGCAGAGCCGACGCGCGGCCCTCGGCCCGGACCTGGTCGACCCGCTCGAGCATGCCGGCGTCGGCCACGAGCAGCTCCGCGCCGGAGTCCTCGAGGGCGTGCGCGAGCTCGCCGCCCTTGAGCGCGAAGTTCACGGGCACGTGCACGTAGCCGGCCGTGACGCAGGCCAGGAAGAGCAGCGCGTAGGCGTCCGAGTTGGTGGCGTAGGCGGCCACCCGGGTGCCGGCCGGCAGGCCGGTGTCCTGGAGGCGGCGGGCCACGCGGTGCGCTCCGTCCCGGAGCTGGGCGTAGGTCCAGTCGCGGTCCTCGAAGCGCAGGGCGACGGCTTGCGGGGAGCGGGCGACCGCGCGCGCGAACACGCGGCCGATCGTGTCCTCCGGGGCGGGGGAGGGGTG
>NZ_JABFAZ010000043.1:0-7807 GCF_017168505.1 Micrococcus sp. KRD077
CCTGGCCGCCGCCCCCACCGCAGACGTGCTCACGGCCTGGGACCGACTCGGCTACCCGCGCCGGGCCCTGCGCCTCCAGGAGGCCGCCCGGGCCGTCGTCGGGCGCCACGACGGCCGGGTGCCGGCCGACCCCGCCGCCCTGCGCGCCCTGCCCGGCATCGGCGAGTACACGGCCGCGGCGGTCGCGAGCTTCGCGTTCGGCGTCCCCGAGACCGTCGTGGACACCAACGTGCGCCGGGTGATCGCGCGCGCGGTCGCGGGTGAGGCCCTGCCCGGCAGGTCGCTGACCCGCGCCGAGATGCGCCGCGCCCAGGCCCTCATGCCCGAGGACCCCGCCCGCGCCAACGCGTGGAACGCGGCCGTCATGGAACTCGGGGCCCTCGTCTGCACCGCCCGCTCCCCCGCCTGCGACCGCTGCCCGCTGGCGGAGACGTGCGCGTGGGTCGCAGCGGGCTCCCCGCCGCCGGTGGAGGTGCCGCGCGGCCAGGCCTGGGCCGGCACGGACCGTCAGGTGCGCGGGGCCGTGATGGCCGCCGTCCGCGAGCACGGGCGCGTGGCCGAGGCGGAGGTGCCCGCCGTCGTCGTGGCCGGGGGGCGGCTCGGGTCGCACCGCCCCGACGACGCGCAGTGGGCGCGGTGCGTCGCCGGGCTCGTGTCGGACGGGCTGCTGGCCCGGGACGACGACGGCGGCCTCACCTTCCCGGCCTGACCTCGCCGGGGCCTGGGGCGGCCCGCGGTGCGGCGGCTCAGAGGCGGCGGATCATCCGCGTGTTGCCGAGCGTGTTCGGCTTGACCCGGGCGAGGTCCAGGAACTCGGCGACGCCCTCGTCCGTGGAGCGCAGCAGTTCCGCGTAGACCTCCGGGTCCACGGCGGACTGGTCCGCCATCACCTCGAAACCGTGCCGGCGGAAGAACTCGACCTCGAAGGTCAGGCAGAAGACCCGCTCGACGCCCACGGCCCGCGCACGGTCCAGCAGCTCCTCGATGATCAGGTGCCCGACGCCGGTCCCCCGGTGGGCCTCCGAGACGGCGAGGGTGCGGACCTCGGCGATGTCCTGCCACATCACGTGGAGGGCGCCGAAGCCGGCCAGGGTCCCGTCCGCCTCCTCGGCGACCACGAACTCCTGGATGGCCTCGTAGTAGGCCACCGCCTCCTTCTGGAGCAGCACGCGCTCCCGCGCCAGCGGCTCCACGAGCGCCTGGATGACCGGGACGTCCTGGGTCCGCGCCGAGCGGAGGGTGAGGGGGCGGTCGGCAGGCATGGGGTCCAGTCTAGGCACGGACATCCCGACCCCGGACAGACGGGAGCCCCCGTCCCGGCGGACCGGGCGGGGGCTCCCGCGGCGTCGACGGCAGGCTCAGGCCTGCTGCTCGCCCTCGTCCCCGGACAGGAACTTCTCCTGCGCGCCGTCGACACCCTTGTTCACGGTGTCGCCGTGCTCGCCGAGCTTGTCGCCGTGCTGCTCCTGAGCGTTGTCCACGGCCTCGTCGATCTTGTCCGAGTGCTGGTTTGCGAGGTTGTTCAGGTCACCGATACCCATGGGCGGCCTCCTTCTTCTCGGGGCTGCCCCGCAGCCGTCCCGGCGAGCGCCGGGTCGAAGCGGAGACAGGACCACCGTCGAGCGGTCACAGACCACAGTGGCACCGATCCCGCCGCGAGGGAACCCCTCTCGTGCCTCCGGAGAGGCGGGCCGGTTCAGCGGTCCTTCGCGAGGCCGTCCTTGATGCCGGCGGCGGTGTCGCGGACCTCGGCCCCGGCGTCCCCGCGGGGGCACGACGACGGCCCGCCGCCTCCTCCCCGAGGGGGAGGGGCGACGGGCCGTGGCCACCGGACGCGCGGTCCGGCGTCGTGGGTCAGACCCCGCAGGTCACACGGAGCGGTCGGCGTCCACCGGATCGCCGGCACCGGACTCGAGCTCGGCCAGGTCCGCACCCTCCAGGGCCTCCCGGCCGCCGGAGAACGCGAACGTCAGCTCGGCGCCCTCCCCCTCGCCCGTGGCGTCCACGGTGATGAGGGAGCCGGCCGGGATCTCGCCGAAGAGGATCTTCTCCGAGAGCTGGTCCTCCACCATCTGCTGGATGGTGCGGCGCAGCGGGCGGGCGCCCATGGCCGGATCGTAGCCGCGGTCCGCGAGCAGATCCTTGGCGGACTGGGTGAGCTCGATGGACAGGTCCTGCTCCGCCAGGCGCTTGCCGAGGCGGGAGACGAACAGGTCCACGATCTCCACGATCTCGTGCTTCTGCAGCTGCGGGAACACGATCACGTCGTCCACACGGTTGAGGAACTCGGGGCGGAAGTGCTGGCGCAGCTCCTCCTTGACCTTGCCCTTCATCCGCTCGTACCCGGTGGTGGTGTCCGTGGCCGACTGGAAGCCGGTCATGACGCCCTTGGAGATGTCCCGGGTGCCGAGGTTCGTGGTCATGATGATCACGGTGTTCTTGAAGTCCACCACACGGCCCTGCGAGTCGGTCAGGCGACCGTCCTCGAGGATCTGCAGCAGGGAGTTGAACAGGTCCTGATGGGCCTTCTCCACCTCGTCGAACAGCACCACGGAGAACGGACGGCGGCGGACCTTCTCGGTGAGCTGGCCGCCCTCCTCGTAGCCCACGTAGCCGGGAGGGGCGCCGAACAGACGCGAGACGGTGTGCTTCTCCTGGAACTCGGACATGTCCAGCGTGATGAGCGCGTCCTCGTCCCCGAAGAGGAACTCCGCGAGGGACTTGGCCAGCTCCGTCTTGCCGACGCCGGTGGGGCCGGCGAAGATGAACGACCCCGAGGGGCGGTTCGGGTCCTTCAGGCCCGCGCGGGTGCGGCGGATGGCGCGGGACAGGGACTTGATGGCCTCGTCCTGGCCGATCACGCGGCGGTGGAGCTCGTCCTCCATGTTGCGCAGGCGGTCCGTCTCCTCCTCGGTGAGCTTGAACACCGGGATGCCGGTGGACTTGGAGAGCACCTCGGCGATGAGGTCCTCGTCCACCGTGGCGACGTCGGCGTCCGCGCCGGTGCGCCACGCCTGCTCCTTCTCGCGGCGCTCGTCCCCGAGCTGCTGCTCCTGGTCCCGCAGGCGGGCGGCGCCCTCGAAGTCCTGGCCGTCGATGGCGGCCTCCTTCTGGGTGCGCACCTCCGCGATCCGGGACTCGTAGGCCTTGATCTCCGGCGGCACGGTCATGCGACGGATGCGCAGACGCGCGCCGGCCTCGTCGATCAGGTCGATGGCCTTGTCCGGCAGGTGCCGGTCGGAGACGTAGCGGTCCGCCAGGCCGGCGGCGGCCTTGAGCGCGCCGTCGGTGATGGAGACCTTGTGGTGCGCCTCGTAGCGGTCCCGCAGGCCGCGCAGGATCTCCGTGGCGTCCTCGACGGACGGCTCGGCGACCTGGATCGGCTGGAAGCGGCGCTCGAGCGCGGCGTCCTTCTCGATGTGCTTGCGGTACTCGTCCAGCGTGGTGGCGCCGATGGTCTGCAGCTCACCGCGGGCCAGCATCGGCTTGAGGATGCTGGCGGCGTCGATCGCGCCCTCGGCCGCACCCGCCCCGACGAGGGTGTGGATCTCGTCGATGAACAGGATGATGTCCCCGCGCGTGCGGATCTCCTTGAGCACCTTCTTCAGGCGCTCCTCGAAGTCGCCGCGGTAGCGGGAGCCGGCCACGAGGGAGCCGAGGTCCAGCGAGTAGAGCTGCTTGTCCCTGAGCGTCTCCGGGACGTCGCCGCGGTCGATCGCCTGGGCCAGGCCCTCGACGACGGCGGTCTTGCCGACGCCGGGCTCGCCGATGAGCACGGGGTTGTTCTTGGTGCGGCGGGAGAGCACCTGCATGACGCGCTCCATCTCACCCGCACGCCCGATGACGGGATCCAGCTTGCCGTCGTGCGCGGCCGCGGTGAGGTTGCGTCCGAACTGGTCCAGCACCACGGAGCCGGCGTTCTGGCCGGCCTCGCCGCCCTGGCCCACCCCGGCACCCGCGGTCTCCTTGCCACCCTGGGCGCCGCCCTGGTAGCCGGAGAGCAGCTGGATGACCGTCTGACGGACGCGGTTCAGGTCCGCGCCGAGCTGCACGAGGACCTGGGCGGCCACGCCCTCGCCCTCGCGGATCAGGCCGAGCAGGATGTGCTCGGTGCCGATGTAGTTGTGGCCGAGCTGCAGCGCCTCGCGCAGGGACAGCTCGAGCACCTTCTTGGCGCGCGGCGTGAAGGGGATGTGGCCGGGCGGGTTCTGCTGACCCTGGCCGATGTCCTCCTGCACCTTCTCTCGCACGGCGCCCAGGGAGATGTCCATGGACTCCAGTGCCTTGGCTGCGACGCCCTCACCCTCGTGGATCAGACCGAGCAGGATGTGCTCGGTGCCGATGTAGCTGTGGTTGAGCATGCGCGCCTCTTCCTGGGCGAGCACGACCACCCGCCGGGCGCGGTCGGTGAATCTCTCGAACATGGGCACACTCCTTGCGTACGGTCGTGGTCGACACTACGCACCCGGACCGCGTGCCGCGCGGCTGTTCGCCAGCGGGAGAAGCGGCCCGGCCGTCCTCGGGAGGGGCCGGAACGAGGCCCGGGGACGCCGATTCCTCGACGCACCCGGGCGGGACGCTCACTTGCGCTTCGCGTTGCGGTAGGCCTCCACCACGTCGCGGTGCAGGCGACCGCGGCTCGAGACCTCGTAGCCGTTCTCGGCCGCCCACTTGCGGATCTGGGCGGCCTCGACCTTGGGCGACGGCGGCGCCACGGCGCGGCCCTTCTTCATGTAGGGCTTCAGGAACTCACGGAGTTCCGCAGCGTGCTCCTTCGACAGGTCGATCTCGTAATTGCGACCGTCCAATGCAAAGTTCACGGTCTCATCTGCAGGCGAACTGTCAAGATCATCCACGAGGACCACTTCTACCTTCTGTGCCAACGGTGATTCCCACTTTCTTCTCTCGTGCGCGTGTCCCTGGGTTCCGGTCTTCGCTCTCGGGGTTCTTTCCCGCGTGCTCACGATTCCGGCCGTGCACTTGTGGTGATTCAAGAATACCGCAACGAAGCCGGGCAGAAGGATTCTTCAACGCCGGGGAAGGAATCTCACCGGGCGCGGTCCTCCGGATCAGCCCCCGGCCCTCCCTCGGCTCGGCGTCGGGCCGCCCACTCACGGGCCTCGGCCTCCTCGCGGGCCGCCCGCGCGTCCGCGCCCGAGAGCCGGCGGGCCTGACTCTCGCGCTCACCCGTGTCCGAACGCAGCAGGGAGCGCATCACCAGCCAGAAGATGAGCCCGAGGCCGATCGAGGGGGCGAGGACGGAGAAGTAGTCCCAGAAGGCGGCCATGTCAGGCCTCCGGCTTGAGCAGCGGGAAGAGGATGGTCTCGCGGATGCCGGCGTCCGTGAACAGCATCACCAGGCGGTCGATGCCCAGGCCGATGCCGCCCATGGGCGGGGCGCCGTACTCGAGGGCGCGCAGGAAGTCCTCGTCCAGCTGCATCGCCTCGTCGTCGCCGGCGGCCGCCATCGCCGACTGGGCGGTCAGGCGCTCGCGCTGGATGACGGGGTCGATCAGCTCGGAGAACGCGGTGCCGCGCTCCATGCCGCCGATGATCAGGTCCCAGGCCTCGATGACCCGGTCGTCCGAGCGGTGCGGGCGCGCGAGCGGCTGGGCGGCCGGCGGGTAGTCGTACACGAACGTGGGGTTCATCAGGGTGGGCTCCACGATCTCGCCGAACAGCTCGATCACGAGCTTCTCCGCGTCCCACGCGGGGTCCACCTTGACCTCGTGCTCCGCGGCGATCGCCCGCAGCGTCTCGGCGTCCGTCTCCGGGGTGATCTCGCGGCCCACGGCCTCGGACAGCCCCGGGTACACGGCGACCCAGGCCCACTCGCCGTCGAGGTCGATGACGCCCTTCGCGGTCTCGAGCCGACGCCCGGCGCCCACCGCGTCCGCGGCGTTGAGGATGATCTCCTGCATGCGCTCGGCCATGACGTGCATGTCCGCCCACGCCTCATAGGACTCGAGGGTGGTGAACTCGGGCGAGTGGGTCGAGTCCACGCCCTCGTTGCGGAACACGCGGCCGATCTCGAACACGCGGTCGATGCCGCCGACGACGGCGCGCTTGAGGTACAGCTCGGTGGCGATGCGCAGGGTCATCGGCTGGTCGAACGCGTTGAGGTGCGTCTCGAAGGGACGTGCGAGGGCGCCGCCGTGGACCAGCTGGAGCATCGGGGTCTCCACCTCCACGTAGCCGTGGCCCTCGAGGGTGCGCCGCACCGCCGAGGTGACCTTGGCCCGGGTGTAGACCATGCGGCGGGCCTCCTCGCGCACGATCAGGTCCGCGTAGCGCTGGCGGACGCGGGTCTCCTCGTTCAGGTCCGCGTGCAGCACGGGCAGGGGGCGCAGCGCCTTGGAGGCCATCTCCCACGCCGAGGCCATGATGGACAGCTCGCCGCGGCGCGAGACGATCACCTCGCCGGTGACGGAGAGGAAGTCGCCCAGGTCCACGACCTTCTTCCACTCGGCCAGGGACTCCTCACCGACGGCGGCCAGGGACACCATGACCTGGAGGCGGACGGCCTCCCCGTCCGCGCCGGACTCCTGCAGGGTGGCGAAGCAGAGCTTGCCGGTGTTGCGGAGGAAGACGACGCGCCCGGTCACCGACACGGTCTCGCCCGAGGTCCAGTCGGGCTCGTGGCCGTCGAACCGCTCACGCACCTCGGCCAGCGCGTGGGTGCGCGGCACCTGCACGGGGTAGGCCTCGCGGCCCGAGGCGAGCAGCTGCTCACGCTTGGCGGCGCGGACGGCCTGCTGATCGTGGTGGTCGACGGCGGCGGAGGCGGAGTTCTGGGTGGTCACGGTCCCCGAGTCTACCGACGGCGCCCCGCCGGTCAGCCGCGCACCTCGGGGTTGACGAGGGCCGGGGCCTCCGCGCCCGTGGCCATGGCGATCGCGTTGCGCGCGGCCAGCTCGGCCATCGCGGCGCGGGTGTCCCGGGTGGCGGAGCCCAGATGCGGCAGGAGCATCACGTTCTCCAGCTCGGCCAGGCCCGGGGCGAGGGCGGGCTCGTCCTCGTAGACGTCCAGACCGGCGCCGAAGAGCCGCCCCTCGCGCAGGGCGGTGACGAGGGCCGCCTCGTCCACCACGGGCCCCCGGGCCGTGTTGACGAGGACGGCGTCGTCCTTCATCTTCGCGATCACGTCCGCATCCACGAGGTGATGGGTGTCGTCCGTCAGGGGCACGTGGAGGGACAGGACGTCCGCGACCTCGACGAGCTCCTCCCAGCGGACCTGACGGACGCGGCCGGCGAGGTCGCCGAGCTCCGCGGCCGCGACCTCCCGGTGCGCGGGCGGCCGCGGCGCGAACACGACCTCCATGCCGAAGGCGAGCGCACGCTCGGCCACCGCCTTGCCGATCCGCCCGAAACCGGCCAGGCCCAGGGTCGCGCCACGCACGTCCCGGCCCACGAGCAGGTCCGGCGCCCAGCCGTGGAAGCGTCCCTCGCGCACCATCCGCTCACCCTCGGGGGCACGGCGGGTCACCCCGAGGATCAGGAGCATCGCGATGTCCGCGGTGGCGTCCGTGAGCACGTCCGGGGTGTTGCCGACGGCGATCCCCCGCCGCGTCGCGGCGGCCACGTCCACGTTGTTGTAGCCGACCGCGTAGTTGGCGATGCCCCTGATCCGCGCGTCGGCGAGCACGTCGGCGGTGAACTTCTGGTCCAGGGCCGCGACGACGACGTCGTAGCCAAGACCCGCGACCGCTACGTGGAGGCGTACGAGCGCCTGACGGGCCGCCCCTTCGACGCCTGACCCGCACTTTCGAACGTGGGGTAGGCCCTCTGCCACGTTCGAAAGCGCGTC